>DAOTWU010000538.1:0-5919 GCA_034435735.1 Anaerolineae bacterium
GGCAATCGCTATTTTTGCCCCATCGTCCGTCGTACTGAAACCCTGCGCCAGTTTGAAGCGAGCAATTTTCCCGAACGCTGCCGCCAACTCATTGCTGGCTATCCTGAGGTAATCTTAAAACGTACTGTAGGCTTTCTATATACCAAAGAAACCCTTTCTTCATTCGAGATAGAACGGGTCAAACTTTCTCCTGAACGCACCGAACGCTTCGTGCAGCTATTGCACTTAGCCGCAGAAGAAGATTTTTGCAATAAAGAGGCTTTAATCGCCTTACAAAATCACATCGTCGTTGATGAACGTTTTCATGACAAAGACTATCGCACCAATCAGAATTATGTGGGGGAAAATCACCCAATTCGCGGCGCAATTATTCATTTTGCTAGTCCCAAACCGAATGATTTACCAGATTTAATGGAAGGGCTGCTCGCTGCCCACCAGCGCATGGAAGAGGGAAACATCGCCCCCGTTGTTCATGCGGCAACAATAGCCTACGGATTTGTCTTTATGCATCCCTTTGAAGATGGAAATGGGCGTATTCACCGCTTTTTAATTCATAATATTCTTGCTCGTAAAGGATTCACCCCAGAAGGGGTTATCTTCCCTGTTTCAGCAGTTATGTTGAGAAACATGAAAGCTTATGATGCTTCACTTGAGGCATTTTCCAAACCCTTAATGAGGTTGGTTAAATATGAGCTAGATGAAAACGGTATACTGACCATCCACAGCGATACAGCTATTTGGTATCGATATATAGATATGACTCCGCAAGTAGAGGCGCTTTTCAACTTCATTGAAAATACGCTCGAACAAGAACTTGCGCAAGAATTCGCTTATTTAGAACGTTATGATAAAGCCCAGCGTGCTATTCGAGCGATAGTAAATGATATGCCTGATAACAAAGTTGATTTGTTCATCAAATTATGTTTACAGAACAAAGGAAAACTCTCTGCTAAAAAGCGGAAAAAGTTTTTTGCCCAATTCACCGATGAAGAAATCGCAAAGATGGAGATGGCTATCAAAGAAGTGCTTGATGAAGGCAAGGACATCACTCCAGCGCCCAAATCATAACGATTTTTCCTGAGGAAGCGCATTTTGTAATTATTTTTCCTGAGAAATGGCGATTTATAACGATTTTTCCTGAACTGTAAGTGTTTTTCACACCTCTAAAGCCCCCTCACCGCCGCAAAAAACGGGGGAGCATAGGTTGCAGGCGTGCCCATTCTTCCTTACCAAAGGGGCGCAAGAACAAGAGCACGACGATATACGCCCCAATACCGCCAACCAGCGCTAGCATAGGCTGTACCGGTTGCAAGAGCACAGTGAGCACCAGCATGACCACCGCGGCGGTGAATGGCCGCCAGATGTAATCGAACCACTTGAGGCGGCCTATTGCCCCACGCAAGAGCCAGGCAAAAGGCAATAGCAAAATCAGCTCCGAGGCGATGGTGGTCAACGCCGCCGCACGATAGCCATATTGCGGGATGAAAATGAGGTTCACGATGACATTGAAAGCTACAGCAATAATAAACGCTGTAGTAATGCGCCGCTGCAGGTCTAAAGCAATGAGCGCATATTGCGTGAGGCTATTCATCCAGCCAATGGGGATACTCCATATCATCAGTTGGAGAGCAATAGCCCCATCTGGCAAGAACTCTGCCCCGCCCAAAAGCAAAGTGAGCGGATGCGCGGCGAGGGTGAAGAACACCGCCACCGGCAGCGCCAACGCCACCAGCAATTTAATCCCCAACCCAAAATTGCGCTTGAAGGCTTCACGGTCTTCATGTGCTTGCCGCGACATAACAGGCAGTAACGCCATCGTGAAAAAAGCTGGAATGATGTTAATCGCCAATACCCACTTATAAGCCACGCCATACTGCCCCACCATACGCGCGCCATGAATGCCCTCAATCAGCACAATATCAATTTGGAAGAAGATTTGCGCCAGAAAATGGTTAATCATTAGCGGCCAACTTTCGCGCGCCATCAGCCACATTAAAGCGCGATCTAACCTCCACTTCAGGCCATGTAAATAGCGCCGCCCGCCATAGACCAACACGCTGAACGTGATGAAGTTGGTGAAGATACTGACCGCCGCCAGCCCGACAATACCATATCCCAACACCAACGCCAGCAGGCCAAATACTGCTTTGCTGATAGTCGCCAGCGTGGCCACAGCAGAGGGGTACTCGGCTTGTTCAAAAGCATAGAAAAGTGCGGTCATGCCTGTGCTCAAGCTGTTTGGTAACAGGCCAATATACAGCAAGCCCAGCGCCAACACAGCAGTGCTATCCAGCGCGGGCGAAACAAAAGCCTGCCGCGCAGCGATGAACCCCGCTAACGGCAATACGCCCACAATCACCAGAATCAAGCGCATCACGCTTGTATTGAGGAAATAGTGCCCAGCGCGGTCGCGGTCGCGCGCCACTTCGCGGGTGAGGAAAGTGTTCAGGCCGAAGTTGGTGAAAATATCGAACCAGACAAACACAACAACGGCATACTGGTACAAACCCGCATCTGCTGGGCCAAGAATGCGCAGCATCACGGCGGCAAAAGCGAAATCAATGCCGCGGTTAAACAGGTTCAGAATAATCGGGGCGAGGCTGTTACGCGCCACTCTGGCGGCGGTATTGGTCTCATCGCCACGGCCAATATACAAACGCCACAGCCAAACACCGCCCATAAACAGCAGTAGCACGCCGCCGACAAAGGAGAAGAACGCGCCTAGCTGGAAGCTACGGGGACTATAGACAAAGCGCAGCGTATAGTCACCGCCTTCCTCTAAATAGACGCCCTGGAAATTCCCCAACACCAGTTGCACATCCAACGGCGTTTCGCTGGCCTCTGGATCATCAGGGACTATAAAGGCACGCCAACCGGGGAAATAGCTCTCATTCACCACCACCCACGACGGTTCATCGATGCTAATCGTCAGGAACTTTTCACGCCCACTATCAGACGTAATAACCGCGGGCGTATAGGTCTCTGGCGCAGACAACTGGCTATAATCAAACTGCCCATCCGCATTTGGCAACCAGGCATCTGCCCATTGTGTCACAGGCACAGCATAGGCGCGGGGCATGGCCTGCGGATTTTCGTAAATGCGCACCGCCTCGTCTTCATAAGCCAGCTGCCAGTGCCCAAAAACGTTTGTAGTGCGATTAGCCACAATATAGCGAACGCCCAACAGGTCTAACAGCGGCGACGCAGGCGGCAATACACCCGCCACACCATCCTGCGTTGTTCCCACAAGGTCGGCGGTATAAAGCGGGGCGATGCGGTTAAAATCTAGCTGTACCTGTGGCGCGAGGGCGCTCATATAGTCGACATACTGGCGCGGGATGATGCTATCGTAACCGCGTATATCATACAGGCCATAGCGCCAACCACTATTTGGGTTCAACACACGCCCATGTGCGGGGTCATCTAATGAAGTGATGCGCCAATCTGAACCAGCATGCTCTTGTAACCAGGTGATGGCTGGCGGTGTGAAATCAAGCCAAGCGGGGTCACTGGCTGGATTAAACGCCCACGACGCCACCAGCAAATCAACCGCCACCAGCACCGCCGCTACCCAACTCCAACGCCCTTTTTGGCGGGCGGCCATGAGGAAAATAACGCCTGTGCCGATTAACAACGCGCCCAATACCAGCACATTGGTGAATTCGTAGCTGTAAAACATCTGCGGGCTGCTGAACGCCTGTGAGGCCAGTTCCATATTTTCGACAATACGCGCCAGCAGCGGCTCTATGGTTTCATATAAGAAACGGCTAGCGGTCAATCCCGCCAACACCAATGCGCCCAGCGCCAGTAAACCATATGCCCAGCGCCGCGCCGCCCGTCGTACTGCCTCATCACGCAACGCCTCAAGGCCGAAGCCCGCCAGCACCGCCACGCATAGCGTCACGGCATAGACCCAACGGAACGGGGTGTGCGATTGGTTGAGGCCAGGCAGCAAATAGATGACGATATACGTCGGCAAGCCAAACATAAATGTCAGGGCAATTGCCCCTAGTGAAGCAAAAATTGCTCGATATGGCGGCTCATCGGTATCGGTGTTGCGCTTAAGCAACCATCGAGAAACCAGCGCCCAGCCCGCCAGCGCCAGCGGCAGAATGCCCACATAGAGCGCGCCCTCTACATAATTCTTGATTCCCCAGTCAATCGTGCGAATGCGTTCACCAGCCAAATTGGTGAAATCCGTGATGGTTTGCAGGGTGAACCAATCAAAATAACTGTGGTGGGTGGGATTGCCATAGAAGTTTGGCATGAGGAACAGCAACGCATCACGGGGCGGGTGTGCCCAACCTAACACCTGCTCAAATGTGGCTGAACCGCTGCGCCAGTTGCGCGTAACCAGTTCGAAAAGCGGGATGAACTGTACCGCACCAACCAAGAAACCCAAGCCAACCATCAACACCAGCCAGAAAGCGAGGACGCCGAAGCGCGCCCATGCCGCGCGGCCAGCAGAGCGGTTGCGCCAAAGTTGAACCAGCAGGCGAACAGCGGCGTAATAGGCGGCAATGAGAAGTGTATAGATGGTGAGTTCGACATGGCCGCTGAAGATGTTAAATGCCAGCGCCAACGCGCCAATAATCACCCAGGGCACAGGCGAACGGTTGCCGCGTAGGTGTGGTTGGCGGCGGATGACGAACTCTATCATTAAGAGCAGCAACGGCAACCATGCCGCCGCACCAGCAATCATGGGGAAAACAGCGCTTGTGACCAAAAAGCCGCTCAACTCATAGACAAGGCCGCTCAACAGCGCGCCAGCCCGCCCGACACCCAGCCCGCGCATAAACAAATACATCATGACACCCGCCGTCCATAGGTTGAGGACGGTCACCCAGCCATAAGCCGTGGGTAAGGGCAACACATAATACAGCAGGCTATAGGGATAAAGCGTGCTGGCCTGCCCCGCTGCCATGAAAGGAATGCCGCTGAATTGGTAGGGATTCCATAGCGGAATTTCACCAATGGCGATTTGGTTGCGGATGAATTGTTTCCACTGCATATTTTGCAGCACTAAATCGCTGAGGAGGGCGTTATGCGGTTGGGGTATGTCTAACGCCTCGCGGTAGGTGCGGAAAGGCTCATCAAGGAAGAGATTCTCTGCTGGAAGTAGCGTTTTGCCACCGAATGTCTGCGGCCAAAACAGCGCCAACAGCGGCAACAATAGCGCGAATAACAGGATAATATCGAGGCTATAACGACGTACCCGTTCCATTGTCTCTCCACAACTCCCCATAAATAGCCGTGCCAGCCGAATATACACGGCTCGCCGCCGTTTGGCGAGGTGGAGAATAACAAAGCGTCCTTTCCTAAAGCGGCAACTCGCCATACTATCAAGGATAGATATAATCGGCCTGATTAGATATGAGCCAACACCGCAAGGGGGACATGATGCAACTGGATTGGAAACTACGGTTTATGCTGCTGGCTATGCGGCTGACCACCAAACGCCGCCCATATTAGGCAGTATTTTATTTAGCCTCAACACCACACGAATAGTGTAAGACTGTATCCTCTTACCATTCGAACATAATGAATGCTATAAGTATGTTTAATTTTACTTTTCTATAAGGAACAAAAACTCCTTATGAGGTTTTTCTGCCTCTCGTATCCATTTGTTTGTCCATTTCATATGAGCCATTACATTTTTTTTGTAATTTACTTCAACTACTTTACGCAATTTCCCCAACTTATTTATTGTTTTTTGTAAGTCATTTGCTGTAGCTCGCCCACCAGAGCTATATGAAAGAATAATAAATCTCGCATTCACATTCAATAACATACGTTCAATTGCCTCAACAGCAACAAATCTATCAGTTAACGGATTTTTCCTAAAATCCTCAAACACAGAAGTGCTCATTGTATCAGAAGTATCAACCCTTCTTTTAGCTTTCCCAAAAAGTTCTGGTT
>DAOTWU010000539.1:0-9008 GCA_034435735.1 Anaerolineae bacterium
GGGCTGGGTAGCACAGCTGTTACCCACATTTTGCGGGTATAGCACCAAATTGAAAGGTTTAAGGAGTTTTGAGAGGTTTTGATAGCTATCAAATGTGCCTTGATACCTTTTGATAGGCTGAATTCCATATAATGATGGCGATTCAGATGGATAAAACCACAAGGTTTATCCAAGATGGGTGGAGAAAGGTAGAAGCAATGCAAATTTCACGTCACTGGAGAATGAAAGCCCTGCGCTACCGCCTACAAGGTGTGCGTTATAACAATGGCGCGGTCAGCCTACAGGCGCGCCCAAACAACCAGGATAGCAACAATCGCACCAGCGAAAAGCGCACTGCACAGCCCGCTGCCGCTGGCCGTCATGTTGCTTAAGTACGGAGTTTATCTATGAGCGCGGTATCTAATCCCGTACATCTCTCAACTGAGCAATACACTTTTTCCGGCACGGGCGAAGTCTATAGCTACACAACAGTTTTAGACCCTCCGGCTGGTTTTGAAGACCAAGCCCCTTATGTTCTGGCGCTGGTCAAATTAGATGAAGGGCCGATTGTCACCGCTCAAATCACAGATTTAGATGGTTCACTAGATATTGGTGACCGTGTCGAGATGGTGACGCGCAAACTCACTACTGAAGGCCCACAGGGTATGATTGTCTACGGTTATAAGTTCCGCAAGGTTCTGCAACAGAGTTAACCGTATACACAGCCAACACCTCCTGCCAAATGAAAACGCCTCACAACTGTGAGGCGTTTTCATTGTCTATCTTATGAGTAACTACTCGCCACGCTCACGAGCAATTAGCTCTTGCTTGTATTCATAGGCCAAAGACAGCTCAGTTTCTGAATCAAACAGGTGCAGGTTATCAACATTCACGACCAGCGGCATATCAGCGCCAACGCGGGCACGGGTGCGCGGGTCAACGCGGGCAATGAATGATGTACCATTGGCATCCAGATACAGGATAACTTCATTACCCATCTGCTCAATGATGTCAACTGTCGCCTCAATTTGCGCAGGCGTAATATTGCTCGGCAGGAATTGCGAATCATGAATATCTTCAGGGCGAATACCAAGCACCACTTTCTTGCCAAGATGGGGCTTATACGGCGAAGCAAGATTTTCGGGAATCACAAAACGGAATTCTTTGGTTTCTACAACCAAGCTACCATCTTGTTCTTTTAATTCTGCATCGAAGAAATTCATGGAGGGGCTGCCGATGAAGCCGGCGACGAAAACATTGCGAGGATTGTGATACAGGTTGAACGGGGTATCAATTTGTTGCAAGTAGCCAGCGTTCAACACACAAATACGTGTACCCATGGTCATCGCTTCTACCTGGTCATGCGTCACGTAAATGAATGTGGTTTCCAGACGCTGGTGCAGGCTGCTAATGAACGCGCGGGCTTCTACGCGGAGCTTCGCATCAAGGTTCGAAAGCGGCTCATCGAGCAGGAAGACCGCTGGCTCACGCACAATGGCGCGCCCGACAGCTACGCGCTGGCGTTGACCACCAGAGAGCTGGCGTGGCTTGCGGTCGAGAAGCTGTTCAATACCAAGGCTGCGAGCAGCTTCACGCACACGCTCGTCAATAATGTTTTTAGGTGTACGACGCAACTTCAGGCCAAAAGCCATGTTATCGTAAACGGTCATATGGGGGTAAAGCGCATAGCTTTGGAACACCATGGCGACATCGCGGTCTTTCGGTGCAACATTGTTCACCATGCGATCACCAATCCAAATTTCGCCGGATGTTACTTCTTCCAGGCCAGCGAGCATGCGCAAGCTAGTGGACTTACCACAGCCAGATGGCCCAACAAAAACCAAGAACTCGCCATCGGCTATTTCGATGTTCAGGTCATGAATAACATGAACATCCCCAAAACTTTTATTGACGTTTTTATAGGTTACGCTTGCCACAACTATCCTCCATCAATTTTTGCAGCGTTTTTACTGGTTTATTTTGCACAAATCATTGTGAGATTTGCACAAATAAGTTGAAAACTTTCGAAAAATGCGTAAATACCGCCCAGATTATAATAGGTTGTTTCGAATTTTACAAAAATTAGTTACTTCAATCCTGAAAATTCCCGCCAGATTACATATAATCATTGCGGCGATGCAAAATCGCCACGAGTATACTCCGTTAAACAACGACAGGCAACCTCATGGCCGAAAATCTCAATGCAGAAGTAATTAGTATTGGCACGGAAATTTTGCTTGGTGAAATCACCGACACCAATTCTGTTTATATTGCACGCGCATTACGTCAGCTCGGCATCAACCTCTTTTTTATGACCAGTGTCGGAGACAATGAGCAACGTATCAGTGATGCGATACGTATCGCCATGAGCCGCGCCGATATTGTCATCACCTGCGGAGGATTAGGGCCAACCGTAGACGATAAAACACGCCAGGGCGTAGCGCTTGCTACAAATCGTGAGCTGACTTTCCGTCAAGACTTATTAGATGAAATTGCGGAGCGCTTTGCTCGCTTCAAAGTGAAGATGTCTGAAAATAATCGTCGTCAGGCCTTTTTACCACAAGATGCGATTCCAGTTCACAATCCTGTAGGCACAGCCCCAGCGTTTATTGTGGAACATAATGATAAACTTGTTATCAGCTTGCCTGGTGTCCCCAGAGAAATGAAGTACTTGCTTAATGAAGCTATTGTTCCCTTTTTGCAAAAGCGCTATAAGCTCGGCATTATTCTCGCCAAAATTCTCCGTGTAGCAGGTATAGGCGAAAGTGCTTTAGATGATTTATTGGGCGATGAACTGCTCCAGCAGTCTAACCCCACGGTTGGCCTTGCCGCCCATCATGGTCAAATCGATATTCGCATCACGGCTAAAGCCGATACTAAAGAACAAGCAGAAGCCATGATTGCCGAAATTGAAGCCCAAATTCGCAATCGCGCGGCTAAATATATATTTGGCACAGATGATGAGCAATTAGAGCGGGTGCTAAGCGTTTTACTCCACGAACAAAATATAAATTTAGCTATCGCCGAAGTTGGGACGGGTGCGCCCGTCATCGCCCAAAAGCTTCAATCAGCAAGCGCCAATGCCCATATTGCCTACCATACCTATCTCGATTCACCCGACAAGCTAAAGTCTCAATTTGAAATCCCGCAAAACATGACAACCATCACCGAAATTGCTGATTGGCTTGCGGGCTACATTCGAGCACAATCTAGTGCACAAGCTGCAATTGTCGTTATTGGGCAACCAGATGACCGTGAAATGGCTGATGATGCTCAATCAACAATCGTAACTGTGCACACGCCTTTTGGGCAACGAACACGCACATATGGCTTTGGTGGCAAAAATGAAATTGCAGCTAAATGGGTGACCAATTGGTCATTAGCAATGCTATGGCGTATGTTAAAGGATAATCATCATGGATAATTTTGCAGACCGCTTGCGCAATATTCAAACCCGCGTAAACTCTAATGTGGGGGTATTTATAACGCCTTACTTAAATCAGATGCCTTTACTTATCCAGGCGTATGATGAACCCTTTATGCCATTCGGCAAAACAATCATCGACGCAACTCGCGACCTAGTCTGTGCCTACATTTTTGACTTCTCCGCTTACATGGCTCTAGGTGCAGCTGGGGCTATCGCTCTTGAACGCACCATACCCTACGCATCCGACACCGCACTTACTATCTTGCATGGCCCTTTTGTGGGGCAGGGGTATGCAGCTATGGCGGGTAGCAATGCTTTCAACGTTGATGCTATTACCCTCTTTAAGGCTGATGATGCTGAAGGCTATTTAGAACAAGGATTGGGCGTATTCATTGACGGCATGGCGGAACAACACCCCTATGGCTACTTGGACAGTGCCAACCAGCGCTTTATTGTGCCCGCCGCGCAGGGGAACTTAACCATTAATTTCGCAGGAGAGGATATTTTATATGCCGATTGTACCCAGCACTTCGCCGCAAGCCTACGCCGCAATATCGAACATCTCAGAGCCAGCAAAGCGGCTGATTGATTTAATGTTAAGCACAGGACTATTGCAGTTCGGTGCATTTAATCTAGGGGAGACAGTTCAGCCATTTCGCATCAATCTAGATTTATTGCCCTCATATCCTGAAGTCTTACACCATATCACAACATTATCGGATGATTTGCTGAAAAACGTTCATTACGACCATTTCCTGAGTACTACAGATGCCATTCCTTTTGGTGTCGCCTTAAGCCTGCACACGAGCAAACCACTTGTATATAGTCGTGGTGGCAAACTCTCGCCGGCCTATGACCTTGTTGGTGCTTATGATGTGGGGCATCCCGCTATTTTACTTACCAATATCGTTGTTGATGGCAAAGTGCTCAAGCCACTTATTGATTCGGCGAACCGTGTCGGTTTAGCTGTCCATTCGGTGATTTCTATTTTCAGCCTATCAAAATATGTAGCGCTGGACCATGTCTCTGTCACAGCGCTACTACCTATCCATCAAGTTCTGGCTTATTTAGGAGAAACCAACTATCTAACGGAGCGTTTCATTGCTACAGTGCATCAGAAGTTGTCCCAATTCGAGAATGGCGCTAATTATCATCATCCAGTGAAAGAACAGCCATAAACGCTTCTTGGGGCACTTCTACTTGCCCAATCATCTTCATACGCTTCTTACCGCGCTTTTGCCTTTCCAGCAATTTCTTTTTGCGCGTAACGTCGCCGCCGTAGCATTTCGCCAATACATCTTTACGCAGTGCTTTTACATTAGCGCGTGAGATAATGCGTTTGCCTACGGCGGCCTGAATTGGCACAGCGAACATCTGGCGCGGGATTAAGTCTTTCAACTTAGAGACGAGCTTTTGCCCCTTATGGTATGCGTGGTCTCGGTGAACAATAATCGCCAGGGCATCCACTGGTTCGTTATTAACCAAAATATCCAGTTTGACGAGGTCGCCTGCACGATACTCATCAAACTGGTAATCCAAACTAGCATACCCGCGAGAAACGCTCTTAAGGCGATCATAAAAATCGACAATCAGCTCTGCCAATGGGATATGATAGTGCAATACCACACGATTGGTATCTAGGTATTCGGTTGTTTCATAGATACCCCGCTTCTTGACCACAAGATCCATAATTGGCCCAATGAATTCTTGCGGCGTATAAATCTGGATTTTCATCCACGGTTCTTGAATTTCCGCAATTTCGCTTTCATCGGGCAATTCTGCCGGGCTATCCACTGTAATAACAGTTCCATCGCGCTTCACCACACGATATTCTACGCTTGGCGCAGTAGCCAGAATATCTAGACCATACTCGCGCTCTAAGCGCTCTTGAACAATATCCATGTGAAATAGCCCTAAAAAGCCCACACGGAAGCCAAAATTCAACGCTTGCGAATTCTCTGGCTCATACACTAGCGCCGCATCATTCAGTTGCAATTTCTCAAGCGCATCGCGTAACTCGTTGTAATCTTCGTTGTTAACAGGGTAGATACCCGCAAAGACCATTGGCTTCACCCGCTTATAGCCAGGAAGTGGCTCAGCAGCACCACCACGCGCCAGCGTAATAGTATCGCCGACGCGGCACTGTTGTACAGTTTTTAGCCCCGTCGCCACATATCCCACTTCACCTGCAACTAATTGCGCGATAGGCTGCATATTCGGACTAAAAACGCCTATTTCTACTGGCTCGAATTTAGCCTCTGTTGCCATCATCTGCAGCGCGCTTCGCTTATCAAGCTGGCCATCTACAACACGCACATAGGCAACAACGCCTTTGTACGCATCATAATGAGAATCGAACACCAACGCGCGTAACGGAGCATCCGGGTCGCCAGATGGTGGCGGCACATGTTGAACGACAGCTTCCAACACATCCTGCACGCCTAAACCACTTTTAGCCGAAATACGAATGACTTCTTCTGCTGGCGTACCCAATAGGTCTTCCAACTCTGCCGCAACATCGTCCGGGCGTGCTGCGGGTAAGTCAATTTTGTTGACAACAGGCAGAATTTCTAAATCCTGTTCTAGCGCTAGATAAACATTGGTTAAGGTTTGAGCTTCAATACCCTGACTGGCATCCACAACCAAAATCGCGCCCTCACAGGCTTGTAGTGCGCGGCTAACTTCGTAGGTGAAATCTACATGGCCGGGAGTATCGATTAAATTGATAATGTACTCTTTCCCGTCACGTGCTTGATAGCGCATTCTCACAGCAGAAGCTTTAATTGTTACACCGCGTTCGCGCTCTAAATCCATGCTGTCCAGCAATTGCTCTTGCATCTCACGGTCACTAACGGTTTGCGTTAGCTGCAAAAGGCGGTCGGCCAATGTGCTTTTACCATGATCAACATGCGCAATAATGCAAAAATTGCGAATATGCTCCATAGCTACGGTTATTCTCCACTCTTGGCAATCGCCATAATAATACAGGGTAGGGTGGGTTAGTCTAACACTTCTGCGATAAGTTGCTCAATATCAACTTGTTCGTTGTTTTTAGGCCATGTTAGCCAGGCTAAAAACTCTATATTTCCAGCCGGCCCTTTTAGGGGTGACCGAACCAGTCCTTGCACACCAAAATCAGCTTCACGGGCAAAATGCAGCACATCGAACAGCACTCGCTGATGAACTTCACTATCCCTCACCACGCCACCTTTGCCCACATCACGCTTGCCCGCTTCAAATTGTGGTTTAATGAGCGGGATAACAGTGGCCGTTTTTGCAAGCCAGCCTTTTACCACAGGTAGCAGTAAGCGTAAAGAGATAAACGAGGCATCCATAACAACGATGTCTATCGCATCGTCGAGTTTTTCTACATAACGCGCATTGGTGCGCTCCATGACTACAACGCGCGAATCTTGCCGCAATTTGTAGTCTAATTGCCCGTACCCCACATCTATAGCATACACCTTTGCTGCGCCATGTTGAAGCAAACAATCTGTAAATCCGCCTGTGCTCGCCCCAACATCCGCACATATAGCCCCTTCAATATTCACAGGGAATGCGGCCAATGCACCAGCTAATTTCTCTCCACCACGACTCACAAATCGTGGTTTTGCTGTCACTGTTATATTTGCATCGCTCTTGATGCGCATACCGGGCTTATCGGCAATTTGCCCATTAACGCGCACCTCGCCCGCCATAATCATACGCCGTGCCTTTTCACGGCTCGGTGCTAGGCCTCGTTGGTAAACCGCCGCATCTAAGCGTAATTTTTCCGCCATGTTTAGTCTCGTGTTAATTCAATGTATAGCTCAATGGGGTTAGGGCCGTCCTCACTAACCTCAACACCATCGGCGCTAATTGGCAAATAACCCTCTGCTGCAATAATGATACTGTATGGCACTTCTGGCTGTAATGGGCGGTCTACAGCAAAGCGTCCGCTGCTATCCGTGGTTGCCATAGCAAAAATCTGGCTCTCTAACCACTCAAAATCGCTGACTGAAAATTCCTCAGTCAACATAATGAAAGTAACACCAGGGATACCTTGTTTGGTCTCACCATCAACAATCTCACCGCGCAGCTGAATGCCGCCCGCTTGAGTAAAGCGATCAATCGGCAATTGGCCAATGCCAATACTCAACGACGATGAGGCCAGTTGAAAACCATTGATGAACAAATCCATTTGATAAGTGCCATCAGGTAACCCTTCAGGACTGAATAGCTGTGTCACAAAGCCTGTGCCGCTTTCAGTATTATTCCATGGTAATGTGCGCTCAAAAAAGACATTACCATCAACAGACCACCGCATTGTCCATAGTGTACCAGGGGCAATCCGTTGCCAATCAAACACAACATACAGTTTATCAACGCGATTGGTTAGGCTAGTTATGGGGTTACTGACTAGTGCATCAACGGGGTTTTCCGCCGCAGCAAAATATGGCTGCCCAAACACTACTGGCAACACACCTTCTTGCGCTCCCGCGACAACAAACTCAGACCGTGCCGACAATCGTCCATCTAAATAAATCTCAAGGCGGTAGTTGCCAGGAAAAAGCCCGTTAGTCGCTTCAATTCTCGTAGTTCGTGCGCCATCTGCTGGCCCATTCCACGTCTCATCAACTCGGCGCAACTCGCCACCATTGTAATACCAAACATAGGTTATTGTGCTACCTTCTGGGATGTTGCGGTGAATAAATCGAGCAGCGGCGATGTTACCTGTCGGCAAAACGAAGCCATTACCCAAAATATTCTCGTTAATGTCCTCAATGCCAAATGTGATATTGCTGATTGATGGCTTCGGTTCGGCAGCACCGCCAATGGTAATGCGAGCAGTTCCAGCATCTGTGCCATTAATGAATAATCGGAACTCATACACGCCATCTGGCCAACGCTGTCCACTGCTACCGATATACCATGTGCCATTACGACCACCGCTCCATCGTACAGGCGCTAAACTGAATATCGGGCTTAAACTACCATTGATAGAGACGCGCAGTTCATACACCGTTTCCGGCGTCATGTTCTCATAATCGAAGAACAAATACAAACTATCTACCCCTGTTGGTAATGAGCTTACCACAGTGGATGGTTGCCCGCCCTCTATAACCGCCGGCGAGAAGAATAAATTGCGAAAAGCTGGAATGCCGCTTACTGTGCCAAAATCTCCACCGATTCCCAATGGCTCTACATTTAATCTTAAAGAAGCAGCCCGTATCAATGGTCGCGCAAAATCTGCTGGGCGCAACGCATTGATAAACCCACTCACTGGGATACAAACATCATTTTCATTAACTGAGCCATCGTCGTTGGTGTCTTGGATAGGTTGGCAATTGCTGCCAAAAGTTAAATTGGTTATAGGCGCTGTGGTGGGAATGCCAATTAACTCACCTTGACGATTATAAGCGCCACCGCCCGACATTGTGCCGGGTATGGAAGCGCTTGTTTTTAACCATGAGCGCTCTCCCCCACTTGGCTCTGCTGTAAACGCTGTAATTGTGCCTTGTACTATACTTACGGGGTCATCGCCAATACCGGGATAACCAACAACGAAAATCGTGTCGTCAAGGTCTACTGAAGAAGCATCAGCTAGACCGACAAAAGGCAA
>DAOTWU010000540.1:0-5542 GCA_034435735.1 Anaerolineae bacterium
AGCCCCGCATAGCCCAGCGCCACCACGCCCGATAAGGACGTAAGCGCCTCTGAAAGGCCAATGCGGTTGATGAACGCATATAGGGCGAAAAAGGCCAAAAACAACGTCACCACGATATTGACGAACTGGTTCGTCGTGCCGTTGATAACCTGATACTTGATATTGACATCAGCATAGCGCCCAAAATGCTCAGAGAAATCTTGCAGATAGGCTTCTTCACAGCCCAGCGCCTTTACCTCTTTAATACCTGTCAGCGCCTGATGCGCAATTTTTTGCAGATGCCCCAGTTCTATCTGGCGCACGCCGCCCCAGCGCTGTACCCGCGCCCGCGAAAAGCGATAAACCACCGCCACGAACAGCACCGAGAAGAGCAAAATACCGCCATTAATCAGCGGCTCAATAATCACCAGAAAAACGCATAAAAACACAATCACGAAGATATTGGCCGCCAGCAACAGCGCGTGCAAAATCACCCCTTCGGCGAATAGCTGGCTCTCCGTAATCACATGCTTGAGCAAAACGGCGCTATTGTGCTTGAGGAAGTACAGATAATCGCGGCTGAGGTAATTGCGCAAAACGCGCGTCCCCAACTGCGCATAAAACTTCTGCACAAAGTCACGTTGCTTATAAACGAGGTATAGCCCCAAAATTGTGCCCAGCGCCGAGAATAAAAATAGCAGCAGCACAAACAGGAAAATTAAATCATCTGGCGTCACATCCCCCAGCACGCCCTGTATGGCCAAAAACCATTCGGACTGTGCGGCTTCTTCGGGCGCGCCCATCAGCATTAAAACGGGCAACAAGCTGCCAATGCTCAACGTATGGAAAAGCGCGGTGAAGGTCATCAAAATCACCAGCACGGCAATATCACGGCCATAGCCAGCGCCAATGATGAAACGGGCAGTACGGTAGTATTCTCGAAGTTGGGCAATACGGGATAACATAGACACTCTCGACGTTATACATGATAATACGTTCGCATTATAAAGGAAAAGCGCGCAAACGTGATACCCTGCCCCCAATATCCCACCATTCCTCACCTTGACGCGCCCCCCGCCCTGCGTAAAACTACAGAGCGGCCTAATGAGTGCACAGGGGGCTTATAGCATGGCAGTTTTAACCTACACCTTACAGCTAGAGACACAAGGCGACGCCCACATTATCGACCTGACGCCCCACGTGGCGAAAACCATCAGCGAGAGCGCGCTACAAGCGGGCATCGTGACGCTCTTCGTCCCTGGCTCTACCGCCGCCCTGACCACAATTGAATATGAGGACGGCGCATTGCAGGACTTCCGCCGCTTGTTCGACGAAATCGCCGCCGAAAACCGCGACTATGCCCATAACCGCCGCTGGGGAGATGGCAACGGCCACAGTCACGTGCGCGCGGCATTGTTAGGCCCATCGCTCACCGTCCCCTTTGCTGATAGCAAGCTTTTATTGGGCACATGGCAACAAATTATTTTCGTGGATTTTGATAACCGTCCCCGACAGCGCATGGTCATTGCGCAGGTCATGGGAGAATGAGATAGAGGCACTTCAACAAAGAAATGAGGCAAGCATCATGAACAAACGACCTGTTATGTTAGTTATCATGGATGGCTGGGGCATTCGCGAGAAAACCGAGGGGAACGCCGTCGCCCTGGGCAACACCCCCAATCATGACCGTTGGATGCGCACCCGCGAACGCGCCATTATCGACACACACGGCGAGCATGTCGGCCTTGTGCCTGGCCAAATGGGCAATAGCGAGGTTGGCCACCTCAATTTGGGCGCGGGGCGCGTCGTATATCAAGACATCTCCCGCATTGACATGGCCATTAAAGATGGCGCTTTCTTCGAACATGCCGACCTCGTGGCCGCGCTGGAGAAAGCCAAAAGCAGCGGACGCAATGTTCACCTCATTGGCCTACTGGGGCCGGGCGGCGTCCATAGCCATGAGAGCCACCTCCACGCCCTGATTGAAGCCTGTGCCCGCCGCGACCTAAACCCCGTCATTCACGTCATCACCGACGGGCGCGACACGCCAACCACCAGCGGCATCGAATTTTTAACCACGCTGGAAAACGTCATCGCAGAAAAAGGCGTCGGGCGCATCGCCACCGTTAGCGGGCGCTATTACGCTATGGACCGCGACAAGCGCTGGCCGCGTACCCGCCAAGCCTTCCTCGCCATGGCCAAGCGCGAAGGCAAACGCGCCCCCACCGCCCGCGAAGCCATCCAAGCCTCGTATGATGAGGGCGTAACCGATGAATTTATCGTGCCCGTTGTCGTGGGCGATGATGATAGTCTGGCCGTACAAAGCGGCGATGTGCTCATCTTCTATAACTTCCGTGCCGACCGCATGCGCCAGATTGTGCGCGCCTTCGCCATCGAAGGGCAAGACGGTTTTGAGCCAGAGGACTATATCCCCGATTTGACCATCCTCACCATGACCGAGTATGAGGAAGATTTGCCCGTTACGGTGCTCTTCCCCATCGAGCTATTGCGCAACACCCTAGCAGAGGTCATCAGCAAGGCTGGCCTTAAGCAATATCACAGCGCCGAAACAGAAAAATACCCCCATGTCACTTACTTCTTCAACGGGCGCAACGAAGAGCCATTCCCCGGCGAAGAGCGTCGCATCGTCCCATCTCCCAAAGTGGCCACTTACGACCTCAAGCCAGAGATGAGCGCGCCCGAACTGGCCGAAGCGACCTTAGAGCGCATCCGCAACCATGATGATGACTTCATTCTGGTGAACTTCGCCAATCCCGACATGGTTGGCCATACAGGTTCGCTAGAGGCGGCCATTAAAGCCGTCGAATGTGTTGATGAGTGCGTTGGGCGGCTGGTAGAGGCCATTTTGGCCAAAGGTGGCGTTGCCATTGTCACCGCCGACCACGGCAACTGTGAGCGCATGATTGACCTTGTCACGGGCGAGCCACATACCTACCACACTGTTGGGCCTGTCTCGCTGTGGGTTATTGGCGAGGGATACTATGACCTGAAGACGCGCGGCAAGCTGGCCGATGTCGCTCCAACCGTGCTCCACCTGTTAGGGCTGGAAAAACCCGCCGAAATGACGGGCGAAAGCCTCATCTTGCGCTATTCAGAGGCGGAAAACCGCCCCTAATGGCGGGCGCTATATCCTAAAAACTGAGGGCGCAACGTACAACACGCTGCGCCCTGTCCATATAGGGTGAGGGGAAATTAACGATTAACGCGGAACGTGACTTGCAGGCTCACGCTGACGGCCAGCTGCTCCGCTTCTACGCGCGCACCGCCGCCACCAAAACCCGCATCTGCCATCGCTACGGGGCCGAAGAAGCCGCCAGAGTTCTCGATGACAACCACCGCATCGCCCAGTGTCGCGCCCATCAGCGTGGCAATATGCTCGGCACGGGCGCGGGCGTCGGCCATGGCCTCTTCACGGGCAGCTTGCTCCAGCGCAGCAGTATCCGCAATGCCGAAGTTCAGGCCAAAGATATTGTTCGCGCCGTTGCTGATAGCCGTCTCTAGCGCGGCCTCAACTAATGAAAAATCGCGCACAGTCACCTGAATGATGTTCGAGACATTGTAGCTACGTTGGGGGGCATCGCCGCCTTCCATCGTGCTCACAGCCATGCCATAAGCATCCTGTGCATACACATTGAAGCCCACAGTGCGGATGTCCTCGCGGGCGATTCCCAATTCCATCAGGCTCTCTATCACGGCGTCGATAGCGGCGTTAGTCAGGTTAAATGCTTCGGTGATATTCTCGCTGATATGCTCTACGCCAATATCAATCGTGGCCACGTCGGGCGTGCCATAGGCCGACCCCGTGCCCGTCACGGTGACGGTATCAACCAGACCGCCCAAACCATCTTGTGCCAATGCGCCACCCGCGCCCAACGCCAACATAGCGACCAATACAAGTGCCGACAACGTGATAGTGAGTTTGGATTTCATAGACTGTTCCTCCTGAACATTGAGATAAACTATTGCCATTATTCTGGCTTCCCACACCTTTATAACGATTGTCATGCCGCCTTTGTTCCAAATTGGTGGAAATAAAGTATCCTACGTTAAAATTAAACTACACTCAGAATGGAGAGATAACATGGAAAACTTAGATAATGCATTAAGGCGGTTAAGGCAGGTACTCTTAACTTCGCAACAAAGCGACATTTTCCAAACTAGGATACATAATCGAGAAGAAGTTCTAGGGCGGTTTAACCCTGCTTTTCGTAAAATTGATAACCTCACATTAGAGGACTTTCAGGAATTTCTATATTTTGACATCAACAAACATTGGACAGGGTTGCACCGTCAAGTGCGCAATCTCACCGTTGATATGGATACATTGCGCAACGCCCTGAAACACCTATTGGATGAAAGTATCCCCTTAGCCCGCCGCTTCGATGATACACTGGGCAAAATTCGAGGACTGGGAAAAGCACTCGCAACTGCTATCCTGTTGGTTGCCTATCCTGAAAAATATGGGGTATGGAATAGTATATCCGAAAGCGGCTTAAAAATTTTAGATATTTGGCCAGACTTTGAACGCGGCACAACGCTTGGCCAAAAATATGAGCAAATCAACGAAATTTTCACCTACTTATCGACTGAACTGAATATCGACTTTTGGATGCTAGATTGGTTGTGGTGGGATTTAGTTGAACAGCAAGAAAATGCTGATGTCGAAGAACCCCCAGAAGTTGTTTTACAAACGCAAACATTTCGCCTTGAGCGCCATCTCCATGACTTTCTCGCCGACAATTGGGAACAGACAGAGCTAGCTCATGAATGGGCTATCTACAGCGAAGACAACAACGAAATGACAGGGTATGAATACCCCACTGGTATTGGGCGTATCGACATTTTAGCCCGTCACAAATCTAATGGCTCATGGCTCGTCATTGAGCTAAAACGCAACCGTGCAGCGGATAAGGTGATTGGTCAGCTATTCCGTTATATGGGATGGGTACGGGAGCATTTAGCAGCCAATAACGAACCTGTCTACGGCCTTATCATCGCTTCCGAAATAGACAATAAGTTGAAATATGCCATTAAAGGCGCTAATCATGGTGACATATCACTGATGTTATATCGTATGCACTTCTCTCTAGAAAGGCCTTCTTTCTAGCTAGCCCCCTCAACATTACGTAGGGTGAAAATCCCCTATAATAAATTGTTAGAGAAATGTGTTTGGGGTTACGGGCTTGCCTTTACGCCGTGCGCATTCATCACATGGCTTTCCTATATAGCCACAGCAAACCTAAGAGGGGTTATTATGTCTGACTTTACTGCAACAATTACTGGCATCTCTTCGCTGTCATTCGTTCGCGCCCTGCCCAAAGCACCTGAGCAGCAAAAACCAGCCACCGCCCCACCCGCCCCTGATGAAAAAGGCGATACCACGCCAACAGGCCTCGTGGGATAGCATTAAAAGCGGCCTGATGACACCCGCTGTGTTATTCTTGCGATGACGCTGGTCAACAGCGGAACAGGGAGAACCCGCATTTTAGGTGTGATATGACGATTGAATACTATGACCGCCACAGCCGCGAATTCTTTTCGG
>DAOTWU010000541.1:0-1586 GCA_034435735.1 Anaerolineae bacterium
GGCTGGTGGCATGGTTAGTATTTCTGGGCGGTGGCGTCCTCATTCTCATCATCATCACACTGATGCTGGTCAACAATTCACCACGCAACGAGGGTACATCGCTACTGGATTATGTAACTGTAGAAGAATATGCAACATTGCCAGATGACAATGCCTACCCTGCGACATTGACCATTGCGTCAGATGGCACGCTCTATACGGGTAGTTATGTCACAGGCACGGTATGGCGCATCCCGCCCGCAGAAAATGGCTTAGGTGGCGAGGCGATAGAAATCCCCAGCACCCGCAGCAATATCGGCTCGGTAGTGGGGCTATATCTGCGTGATGATGGCAAACTGCTGGTCCTAGACCGCATCGACTATGAGCCAGGTCAAGGCGGCGGCATTCTCTGGGAAGTAGATAATGGCGGGGCGGTGGTATTATTTGCGCAATTCCCCGATGTTGCTGATGTATCGGTGAATGATATTACTGGCGATGACGCGGGCAACTTGTATATCACTGACCGCTCTGGCGATGTTATTTGGCGCATTGAAAGCGGCAGCCACGAGCCACAAGTCTGGTGGACAGCGCCTTATGTCGAAGGCGATAAAGAAGCAGAAATCAGCGCGTTGGCCTATGACGCCACGAATCAAGCGCTACTGGTGACGGATGTCGGGCGCGATATTATTTACCGCGTTCCGTTGAGCGCAGCAGAGCCACAATCCGCAACAGACATTCTTTACAAGTACAGCGGGGTAGATAGTGAGGCGCCTGGGCTGGAAGGTATTGATGTAGCGGCAGATGGGCGGATTTTTGTGGCGGCGCTGGGCGTGAACAAAGTCTATGAACTGGTCAATGGCGAGCTATCGTATATCGCGGAGAACTTCCGTGGGGTGAGCGATGTGGTCGTTGGGCCAGATGGACGCCTCTATGTGACGAACTGGAATCAATTCAGCTTATTGGTTGGCGCATTAACCCCGCGTCTACCTTTTGGGCTAGATGTCATCACCATCAACGCCAATTAACAACCAAGCCCCCACCAAACGGCGGGGGCTTTTTCATCATGGTAATTAGCGCTGATAAACCGCAGGCATTTCATCCCCTGGTGGGAAGTCAATGTGCTGCTGGTTGAGTAAATCGCTGAAGATGGATTCGTGGGCGCTATCTGTATTGCATAGCGTCGGCAGGTTCACATCTTCGCCACTGAGGTAATCGCAATAATCATCAGGGCCACCCCACAGGCTATCAGCACCTAAATCGCCAATGAGTGCATCGCGTTCATCAACCGCAGTGGTATCACTCATCCCACCAATAAGGCTATCATCGCCAAGCCCGCCAAAAAGCAAGTCCTGCCCCTGCTGCCCGACTACCTGATCCACGCCTATTGGGTAATATCTAGCTGTGCCGAAGTCGAAATCGCCATAGAGGTAATCATCACCCGTTCCCCCCCAAATAAGGTCGATATAACCATGACCAAAGATGAGGTCGTTGCCTGCGCCACCATAGAGCCAATCTTCGTTAAATGTGCCGTGTATCAAGTCATTACCAGCGCCACCATAGATGCGATCGTTATCATAGCCACGGCCAAGCGTGGACATAGCGATGAG
>DAOTWU010000542.1:0-3666 GCA_034435735.1 Anaerolineae bacterium
CCTCCTAAAAATAGATAAACTTTTTTGCCGTTTTCGGCTGCATTCACAAGCGGATTGATTTCCGCGTGATGCCTGAATAAATAGGTTGGCCCTCTTAACCTTTTAGGCCTGTCATTGCAATGCCCCGCACAAGTTGCCGTTGGGCAACGAGGAAAATCGCCAGTGTTGGCAACATAGCAATCACAGCAGCGGCCATAATCGCGCCCCAATCTGCTCCGCGCTCTTGGTCAAATAGAAAGAAGCGGATGCCGATTTGAATGGTGCGCATCTCTTTTTCGTTGGTAATGACCAATGGCCATAGATATTGACTCCACGCGCTTAGGAAAGAGAAGATGCCAAACGCACTGATAGAGCCTTTACTAAGTGGTACGACTACCGTCCATAAGTAGCGCCAGCTACTTGCCCCGTCAATGTGGGCGGCGTCGTGATAATCTCTAGGTATTGTGAGGAAAAACTGCCTGAGCATGAAAACACCAAATGCGCTAGCTAGGAAGGGGACTGTTAGCCCCATATAGGTGTTTGCCCACCCCCAATTACTGACCAGAATGAAGTTAGGGATAAAGGTAAGCTGGAAGGGCACCATCAAGCTCGCCAAAATCAAGTAGAACAGCATGTTCCGCCCCGGAAATTCCAGAATAGCGAAGGCATAAGCAGCCAATACACTGAAAAGCACTTGGAACAGAACGATGATGCCGGTCTGTATCACACTATTGATGAAATAGCGGAAGAGCGGCTGCGAGTTCCATGCTGTTACATAGTTCTCAAATGTCCATGCATCGGGCAGCAATGTCGGCGGGTAATTGGTCACATCTTCAGGGAGCTTAAAGCTGGTGAAAATCGCCAAAATAATTGGGAATGCGACGAATAGTCCAGCTGCAATCAAGAAGATATGGAGAAAGAGTTCTGTTGTGCCAAATTTACCGCGCCCGCGCACTCTTTCATCAGAACCTTCTATAATCTGTTGTGTGTTTTCTTGGATACTCATTAGCTACGCCCCCTATTGGTAATGTACCCGACGCCCGACAAAGCGGAATTGGATGAATGATAGGATGAGAATGAGTATAAAGAGCAAATAGGCTTGTGCAGAAGCGATACCGCGCTGGGGCGTTCCCACAAATGCATCATAGTAAATCTTATAGAGCATCGTTTGCGTTGCGCCGCCGGGACCGCCTTCCGTCAAAATGTTGATTTCGCCGAAGACCTGCAAGCTGTTGATGACATTAATGACCAGCAAGAAGAACAATGTAGGGGAGAGTAGTGGCAAAGTAATGTGGCGAATGCGCTGCCACAGGCTCGCGCCATCCACTTTGGCCGCTTCATAAAATGTCTGGTCAATATTTTGTAGCCCTGCCAGTGCGATAATGGTATTGAAACCTAGCTGCCGCCACATAACCGCAAATGCCACAGCGATGAGCGCCCAGTCTTTGGACGTTAACCATTCCTGACCGGGAATCCCTACCAGTTCTAGAGAGTAATTCAAGTAGCCGACCACAGGGTGGTAAATCCATCGGAACAAGACCCCCGTAACCGCGCTACTGATGACAATAGGCATGAATAACAAGAGCCTATGAAGCCATTTGAGGTTTTTCAAGGGGTATGATAGGGCGATAGCGAAAATTGTCGCCAAAATAATGCCCGTTGGCACGGTGATAAGCGTAAAGACTAGTGTGACTTTAATTGTATTGTGATAATCGGGTGATGTGAGTAGCTTCTCGTAATTCTCTAGCCCGACATCAATGGTGCGGTTGCCAAATGGCGCCACGCGCTGGGTGCTCATCTGGAACGATGTCACAATCGGAATGTAGACGAAAATCGTCAGGATGATGAGCGTTGGTGCTAAATACAAATAACCAGTGATTGCTGAACGCAGTGTTTTTCTCCACTTAGTGCGTTGCAATACATTGCTTTGATCATTCTGATGGCTTTCAACAGCAACAGTTTGTGACATAGGTGTGTTATGCCTCTACTATTCTATTGACAGTTTAGGCGTACAGGAGGGCAGTATAGGAGTTTGTTGTCTACTGCTTGTTAAAAATTTACGATGGTTGTGTTAAAGCTTTTTAGCCAAGCTTTAGCGTATGTGCCGCAAATTTAATGAAATGCCCCTCCCATCCGTGAAACGATTATAGAGCGTTTGTCACATTATCCCAAATCACTTATTTGTTAAATTAACACAAATTTATCTATGAGTTTTAACAAAATCGCCATAAGCTTTAACAAAAACGCCCGCTTAATGTAAGCAGGCGTTCTACTTTGTTGTTTATAAAGCTTTACCAACCGCGCCCCGCGATACGTTCTTGCTCTGGCATGGTGCTGACGTTGATGCCAACCATTGGTTCGCCCAAATTGCGGCTGACCTTCGCCAGAATTTCTGGATTATCGTAGTGGGTTACAGCTTCTACAATGGCTTTGGCGCGTTTGGCGGGGTCGCCACTCTTGAAAATGCCAGAGCCAACGAAAACCCCATCGACACCAAGCTGCATCATTAGGGCAGCATCTGCAGGGGTAGCTACACCACCAGCGGCGAAGTTCACAACGGGCAAACGCCCTAATTGGGCGGTTTCTTTTACCAAGTCATAGGGTGCGCGGATTTCTTTGGCATAGGCGAAAAGTTCATCTTCATCCATGGCACTAATGCGGCGAATTTCGCTATTCACCGCGCGTGCGTGGCGTACAGCTTCTACCACATCGCCCGTACCCGCTTCACCTTTCGTGCGAATCATGGCCGCGCCTTCTGCAATACGGCGTAGTGCTTCACCGAGGTTACGGCAGCCACAGACAAACGGCACTTTGAATTTATGTTTGTTGATATGGTGTTCTTCATCTGCGGGGGTTAAAACTTCACTCTCATCAATATAGTCAACACCAATGGCTTCCAGAATTTGCGCTTCAACAAAATGGCCAATTCGCACTTTCGCCATCACTGGAATGCTGACTGCTTCCATAATTGCTTCAATCAGGTCTGGGTCACTCATACGTGCCACCCCGCCCTGCGCACGAATATCTGCCGGCACGCGCTCTAGCGCCATCACAGCACATGCGCCTGCATCTTCGGCGATTTTGGCCTGCTCTGGTGTGACCACATCCATAATCACACCGCCCTTCAGCATTTGCGCCAGACCGCGTTTGACTTTCTCTGTGCCAGTTTCACTAGCGCCGTTTAGCTGGTTTCCTTGCTCGCTCATGTTTTTCCTCACACTCTATCTTTGTGTAATATGGTGTTATATCGTTAGCGTACAAAGCTCATCTGGTTGGGCATATGACCATCATAGACCAACTTAGACCGCTAACAAACGTTTTCCTGACGAAGCTCTTCGCTGCGATGCTCGCCCGCTCAGTGTATACTTAGAGGGCAATGAGGGATATTGTTGGCAACTGTCATGAAAGAAACACATCCATCACCACAAAACCCATCAGACGATACCCAAATCGATTGGCGGACGATTTGGGAACAGCTGAATTGGGATGATAAACGCGCTGCCGCCGTGCTTCAAGAGCGTTTACAGCGACGTGCGGTGCAATATGCTGCCATACCTGCTGATGAGGCCGCCGGGGTGGATGATAGCTATCAGGTACTCACCTTCACCTTAGGGCAAGAAAAATATGGCATTGATGTGCAACACATTTTTGGCATTCGTGCGTTAGAGCGTTTAACACGTGTGCCTG
>DAOTWU010000543.1:0-3295 GCA_034435735.1 Anaerolineae bacterium
TAGCACCACCACGTGGGCCATATAACCTGACACAGCATACAACAAGTAATGCTGGTGCAGTGATGCAGGTCTATGTGAGCGGTAATGCGATGACCATCTACCAACAGATGGATGCGCGTGGCAGCTCTAGTATCAATGCCTGCCTAGTCCTGGTACAAGGTGTCTATATGCATTGTGGTGGCGAGCAGTATACAACAGATAGCAAACCTGCTACGCCAACCCTGACCAGCGACTTCAGCCAGCGTGGCCGCCGCACCTACTTCACACCCATCGTCTTCTACGGGTTCGGAGAAGGTGACCATCTGGTCGTTCTCGAAAATCAGGAGCCTGGCCGCAACTTCACCATTGATGCTATCAATGTGTGGCCATAACCCATAACACCCGAATGGCAATACTCCATTGCCAAAAGCCGGCCCATGCCAACAGGTATGGGTCGGTTTTGTTTCTACAACATGGTAAAATGATGCGCTATTCAACAATGGGAGGTTTTATGCACCCTGAACTACATTACACAGATGAAGTTAAACAAGCGCTCGATACAGGAAAACCTGTTGTAGCACTAGAATCTACTGTTATCGCTCACGGGCTACCTTATCCAGTAAATGTGGAAACAGCACTCGCAATGGAACAGGCAATTCGTGATGAGGGCGCTATTCCTGCGACAATTGCCATTCTAAATGGTCAAATCACCGTTGGTTTAAGTCAAGAGCAAATTGAATGGCTAGGGCAACAACCTAGCGAAACAATCCGCAAGTGTAGCCGCCGTGATTTACCAATTGCCGTGGGACGTAGAGAAAACGGCGCTACTACTGTTGCGGGAACAATGATCATCGCCCATATGGCAGGCATAAAGGTGTTTGCCACTGGCGGTATTGGTGGGGTTCATCGTGGACATCCATTTGATGTATCAGCTGATTTAATTGAATTAGGGCGCACACCTGTGGCGGTTGTTTGCTCCGGTGCAAAATACATCTTAGATTTACCACTGACACTGGAAGTGTTGGAAACGCAAGGTGTGCCAGTTATTGGCTATCAAACCAATGGCCTACCTGCATTTTTCACCCGTGATAGTGGATTGCCCGTTGATACCAGAGTTGACACCCCAGAAGAGGCAGCTGAAATCATCAAAGCTGGTGAAAGAATTGGGGCATCGCACGGCATTTTATTCACAGTGCCCGTACCAGAAAAAGACGCCCTGTCGCAAGATATTGCGGAAAAAGCTATTCAACAAGCAACACAAGAAGCGGATGAACAAGGGATTCATGGTAAAGAAACCACTCCCTTCTTACTAGCACGTATTACTGAGCTAACCGAAAATCGCTCTCGTAGCGCCAATACGGCATTGCTAAAGAACAATGCACGTGTAGCAGCGCAAATTGCAAATTCATTACAAAGAATATAACAAATGAGCCAGCCACCAGAACTCGTCGCAATTGGGTCAATTTTCATTGATGATATTGTGTTACCCACCGGTCAAACCTATATGGAACAGTTAGGTGGGGCGGCTGTATATGCCGCTATGGGGATGGCACTTTGGCATGAGAGCGTCGGCATCAATGCGTTGCATGGCAATAACTTGCCGCAATACATTCCCCAGCTGTTGGCGAAACATCTAGATATACGTGGCTTATTCCAGCTTGATATACCGCAAATGCGAGCATGGCAGCTATTTGAGGAAGATGGCACAAGAAGAGAGCTATACCGCGTAGAAATCATTGAGCCATTTATCTATGCTGCCCAGCCAGAACATTGCCCAGAAGCCTATCACCACGCACGAAGCTATTACATGCACAACGCGCCGAACAGCTTATCTGCTTGGCTTGAGATATTACCAGAAACAAGCTTAATATTGTGGGAACCCTTGCAACAAATTCTCAATGCAGAACATGGGGCAACAGTGCGTAATGCACTTAACATCCATAGAGGGCGTAAGCTTGTGGTATCGGTTAACTTGGTTGAAGCAATAGCTATCTATAATGAGCAAGCGCCAAGAGAGTTAGTCAACAAACTTCATGCAGATGGCGCATGTATTGTGATGTTGCGTATGGGGCAACGCGGCTCTATTGTCAGTGATGGGATTGAACAATGGCATATCCCAGCAATTGAGCCACAAACTCTAATTGATGTAACTGGTGCGGGAAATACTTATAGTGGCGCATTGCTGGCTGGTTTGACTGAAAAGCGTTCGCTAGTAGAAGCGGGCTGCATGGGTGCAGTTGCTGCTAGTTTTTGCATTGAAGAACGTGGTTTACTAGATTTAGACCGCGTCTCTATGGCTGAGCGTGACAGGCGTCTAAGAGCGGCCTTAACACAAGTACAAGCACTATAAGCTTAATCAATACGCCAAATATCAAGCCCAGTATCACAGCCAATAACTAGTGTAGTACCATCTCCACTCAGGCGCGCCATATCTGGAATACGTGTACAGCTACGGTAAGTCCCAAGATTATACTGCTGGCCTGTATGCGTATTCCATGCGATTATCTCTGGCTTAAATCCGAGATTGACTGCAATAGCAACATCAGCGGCGGGTGTTAAAAAGAAATACTGAACATAAGCGCCATTTAAGGGGGCGATAAATAGGTCTTCTCCTGTTGCGAAATTAATCAACCGCAGACTATGCGAATTTTCGTCGCGCCAGAGAAAATTCGTAGCACTGCTATTTAATTGGCCAAAAACAGCGGGGATACCCTCTTCCGTCATTGCAGAAGCAATAAGCTGTCCTTCTTGAATATTCCACAACTTCACTACGCCATCCGCTGACGATGTAACAGCATATGGCGGGGGAATGCGCCCAATCAACACAATAGCTTCCGTATCTTCCGCTAACACATAAGGAATACGATGACAATCTTGGGGAAAATAAACAGCAATGCGATTGGCACAAGGTAGGCGGATAATTTCCGTTGTCCATGTTGTTGTGTCAACTACCTCTAGCCAAACATCTACCCCATCTAACCATATACTTTGAGGAATATCTGCACGACCTGAGCATTGCTGCCAACTATCACCGGAAAATCCGCCAGACCAAGCCCCAAGATAAGAAACGCAATAAGTACCATTAAGTAAATAAACATCGGCTTGAGAACGATAACTAAAACTGGAAGTGGTACGGAAATTCAACGCACTATCAACCACTTGCGCGGGAATATTATCGCTATTGCGGGGTATTTGTGTGCGATAGGCTTCGCCCGTTATCAAATCAAAGTCAACAAATTCTGTGGTGCTTATCGCTCGTATACGATTACCATCTTCACTCAAGGCAAACCAGCCGCTTTCAAAGTCACCATATTCC
>DAOTWU010000544.1:0-3308 GCA_034435735.1 Anaerolineae bacterium
CGCGGCTTGCTTATTGGTCAAAAAACTTTCGGCAAAGGCACAGTCCAACAGATTTATCCTTTATCGGATGGTTCATCGTTACATATTACATCGGCAGAATGGTTTACCCCTGAGCGCCGTAAGATTGATGGGATAGGGTTAGAGCCAGATATTAGCATGATACCAGACGCAAATGGGCGCGATGTTGAATTGGGAGAAGCTATCCGCCAATTACAACAAATGATTAACGAAGGCGAGTAAATCAATGTCAGAAGGCATCAAAATCATTACACGTAACCGTAAAGCACAACACGATTACTTCCTGCTAGAGCGTTTTGAAGCGGGTTTAGTGCTTATGGGGTCTGAGATTAAGTCAATCCGCGCAAATCGTGTTAATCTTAAAGATGGGTTCGTCACCGAACGTAATGGCGAACTGTGGTTGATGAATGTTCACATTTCGCCATACGAGCAAGCAAATCGTTATGGACATGTAGACCCTTTGCGCCCACGCAAATTACTGTTGCATAAGCGCGAAATAGCCAAAATTATCACGAAAATGCGTGAAAAGGGCTTCACTGTTGTGCCTACAATGCTATATCTCAAAAATGGGTTAGCAAAAGTAGAAATTGCTATCGCTCAAGGCAAGAAGCAACACGACAAGCGCCAAAGTATAGCCAAGCGGGACGCAGAACAAGAGATGCGCCGTGCGCTAAAACGATACTAACGAGGGAGATATGAATCTGAACGAATGGCCAACCTCAATTCGCGAAATTAATAATCTACCTCAGGATGAGAAGCAAGCCATCTATCGCACACTCATTCCTGATTGGCTGTTCACCGATTACAATATCAACCCCGAAACATTCACCATTCCTGAAAGTCGGCATCCAGTCGTCCATATGCGTTGCCCATCGGGGACACGTGCGCTTGAGCTATCTATTCGCCGCCATCCAGAAGATTTAGACCCCATGTTTTATCTGAACATGGCGGATACATTTAATAACCAGCTCATTGTGTTGTTGCTGGTTGTCAATGATCCAGACTCACCAAGATTCAACACAGACCGTGACCGTGATGGCAACCCAACGCACTTTGGTACGCGAAGCCGCAACATTCCTGCGGAAGAAGCGGCAATGGCTGCTGGCTTAGCTCCTGGCCAAATACGGCGCGGATTGCGCTCTTTCAGCCGTATCTTGCCTGTTTTTGAGCAATTTGTGGAGCGCTTAGGGCAAAGTATGTTTTTTATCGAGCCATTGGCCTACCACAATGCCATTGTGTTTGAGCGTTATGGCTTTAGCTATTTGCGTGGGCGTAAAGAGATGGAGCGTATTCATCAAGAGTTTCAGCCTGGTGGAGAGCTTCATAGACGCCTAACACCAGATAACCCCTTCCGTCATCCAGATGCATGGAAAACTGTGCGCGGGCGTTCTTGGGCCATTCATGACGGCATTTTGGGGTATCCATTTACTGGTTTTCAGATGTACAAACGTTTAGGTAAACATGCAGGTGTAAATACTTTCCCAGATGCCATATGGTGACAACGGAGTTTATATAAGCTATGAGGCGGTGAGACAAGCCCTCACCGCCTTACGCCATCATTCTCGCAAAACCCCGAATTTCCTACAGCCACTCGAACAAACCTCATTAGTAGACGAGTATTTGATAAAAAACCCATCCTTACCAGAAACAGAACACCTTCGTCAATTCGCATTGGCCGATATTCTTAGCCAAATCATCGAAAACCAACTGAACAATTTAAGGCGCGCTTTAAACATCATTCCCCATAAAGAGGAAAACCGCGAACATGCAGCAATCAATATTCAACATGATGCCGCTTCCCAAAGTGATAATTTAATTGGTTGTAGTATTCTCTACTACCGCTATATCCGAGTCGATTTCAATATCACCCCAGATGACTATAGTACATGGGCGGGGTTCGATGTGCGCACGTTCCGCAGATACCAACAGCATGGCATCTATCGCTTAACCGAAACTCTCTATCATGAAGAGCACACCATCCGCCGCCAACGGTTAAAACGCCGCTTACAATCGATTTTACCCCATAAAGCTTTGCCGCAGCTTTATGAACGAGAGGGCGATATTGCTCAAGCTGTGGAATGCCTAACACAAGCGAATAACCATTTCCCCCACGTGCATATTGTCGGCGAACAAGGTATCGGAAAAACAGCGTTCATTAGTGTCGTGATGAACCACCTTATCGAACAAAATGCAATTAATACCCTAATCTGGGTGGATAATCCGCAATCAATGACCGAAATTCGAACATACATATACGAGCAGCTTGTGCCTCCAGGTGCAACATCTTTGAGTATTCCAGAGTGCTTAATTATCCGTCGAACAGCAATCGTGCTTGAAAATATCGATGCCGTATTGAACGACGAATTGGAGCGCCAGCGATTTAATCTCTTTTTGCACCAATTGAGTGCCGCAATTGTATTAATTAGCTCTCAAGTGAAAGTGCCCCTTGCTAATGTCGCAACGGCATTCTCTCTTAAGCCCTTGTCTTTTGCTGCCACACGAGACTATCTCGCTGACTTGCTCACAATGAGATATGGCCATGCCGATAATGAACTATTGACTGCTTACCATCACAAACTATGGCCATATACACGCGGTAATCCCTTAAAAATACGCTTAGCTTTTTTCGCCTCATTGCTAGAAGAAGACGCTACCATCAGCGATTTTGACAACCTCACCGGCCATCTATTCGCCAGGTTGACACCTGCACAGCAACGCTGCTGCTTTATATGGGCGCTTTTTGATGAATCTGTGCCCGATAATGAAGAGCTACGTTATCTATGGCCAACTATTGTCAATGAAAATAGCCTTGAAGTGCTTAGCCAAATCGGCTTATTGGAAAAGTTTCATCAGCACAGTTACCAACTGTCTCCGCCTGTGCTGAACTACTTAAAACAACATTACCCGCGCAGTCGAACGCTCCAACAAATAGCAGAAGAATTACTACAAGCTATAGATGACAATTTACAAAACCCATCTCGGGTTATCAATCCTATAGAACATATCTTGAATGCGCGTTGGCTGAGCATTCATCCCCGCCGTGAACAACAATGGTTACAATCAATTTGGCGCTATGCACTTAAAAATCGATCGAATGCACTGTGGCGGCAACTCTTTGCTACATATTTAACCCATACCCCTAATGATGTCCCTATTCGGCAAGCACTTGCTATCTGCTTGCGACGTTTAGGGGAGTGGCACGAAGCAGAACAAGAGCTTCATCGTGCAATGACTTATGCTGGTGAAATCGGTGATTTTAAGGTGCAGGCTTCAGTAATTTTGGAACTCGG
>DAOTWU010000545.1:0-5495 GCA_034435735.1 Anaerolineae bacterium
CATTTCCCCCTTTTCTCCTTCTTCCTGCCCCATACTCACTATTGAGATGGGGCATTTTATTTAACAAACTCCTGCCCTATGACTTGTGCACTTTGGCATATCTAGGGCGGTAAGCGGCTGGCAATCGGGCTATAATTATCAAGTAGCCGCGACTAAAGCAGAGGAAAGGAGCGGGCGCACCATCTGCGCCGTGTGGAGAATGAAGGATATTCTGATTATCGGCGGCACCCGAAACATGGGTTACTATTTGGCACAGGCGTTGCACCAAGCTGGGCATCGTGTCACCTTGCTCAATCGGGGGTTAACGCCAGATGACCTACCTAAGGACATCCCGCGCTTGCGGGCAGACCGTACCGACAGCACCCAAATGCGGCGCGCTTTACTGGCCAAAAAGTTTGATGCTGTCATCGACTTTGCGCTCTATAAAGGGGCAGAAGCAGAGGCGATTGTCGAGCTATTACAGGGCAATACAGGACACTATATTTTCATCAGCACCGGTCAAGTTTACCTTGTGCGTGAGGGCATTGAACGCCCCTTCAAAGAAGATGACTATGAAGGCCGCATCATACCAGCGCCCAAAGATAATACTTTTGCTTATGAAGAATGGCTTTATGGCATTGGTAAGCGCGACTGTGAAGACGCCTTGCGTGATGCCTTTGAACAAAGCCGCTTCCCCTATACATCCTTGCGCTTGCCTATGGTGAATAGCGCCCGTGACCCGCTAGACCGCCTCTATAATTACTATTTACGACTGCGTGATGGTGGCCCAATTATCGCCCCGTCTACGCCTAACTACCCGCTCAACCATATTTATGCGTTGGATGTTGTGCGCATCATTCAAGAACTGATTGAGCGCGGCGTGGGGATTGGTAAAGCCTATAACATTGCACAGGATGAACATCTTTCACTAGAAGACTTTCTGGCCTTGCTGGCGGAGATTATGGATGTCTCTACGCCAGATATTGTGCGCTTCCCACGCAAAGAGCTAGAGGCGCAGGGGCTGATGCCAGATTGTTCACCTTTTAGCGAACGGTGGATGTCGGCCTTGGATAATAGCCGTAGCAAAGCGGAATTGGGGATTAGTTATACGCCTTTGGCAGAGTATCTCACCGAGATTGTGACCGAGTTTGAGGAAAATCCGCCACCAGAGCCGAGCAGTTACCGCCGTCGCAAAGCGGAATTGCAATTGGTGCGCATGGCGAACTAAACCAATTTACCAACAACCAAACATTGGAGCAGCAATATGATAACGACGGAAGCCCTGTTAGCTGCCGCTCTGATTTTCATTTTGCGGGTGGTCAATAACGCGATTGCCACAATGCGCATCATCCTGACCAATCGCGGGCGCAAGCTACTGGCGGCAGTGCTGGCGTTTCTGGAATCAGTCATTTTCGCAGTGGTCATCGCACAGGTGGTGAGTGACCTGAACAACTGGCTAAACTTAACGGCCTATGCTGGCGGGTTTGCTGCTGGTGGCTGGTTTGGGATGTGGCTGGAAGAGCGTTTCATCACCAGTTACCGCACTGTGAGTGTGATTACCCACATGCGTGGGCACGAAATTGCCGAAGCGTTGCGAAGCGCTGGCTATGGCGTGACCGAAACTGTCGGGCAAGGAAAAGATGGCGAAGTGCTCATCGTGCGCACGGTTGTCACTGCGCGTGAAGTACCCAAAGTAGCGAAAATCATTCGCAGTATCAACAACAACGCTTTCATTGAATTAGCGGAACTGCGCGCTATTCGCCATGGGTGGATTCAGGGTATTGGCGGCAAGCGTTAGTTATCCCAGCCCCAATGCGTTTTCATCAGCGCGATGACCGCATCCATGCGGTGGTCATAGGTGTGGTGGGCTAAAACATGCTCGCGGGCAGCGGTGGCAATAGCCTGTCGCGCTTCGGGATGGGCTAAATAGTATTGCGCCTTCTCCCGCAGGTCGGTGGGGCTGTCATAAGTGACGAGGTGTTCGCCATCGGTAAACCATTCGTGCACGCCGGGGCGGTTATCTACTAACTGGAACGCGCCCACTGCTGCCGCTTCGAACAGGCGCATATTGCCGCCATAACGCATGAAATCGCCATGAGCGTTGATGCTGATTTTCGCCGCAGAAAGCACGCGGAACATCCCCTCACCCAAGGCCTCGCCACGGTGATAGGGGCGCAAGCTATCAGGAACATCGTGCACGCTCCAAACGCCTAGCCCCAAATCCGCCACCGCTTCCAACGCGGCCACCCGCTCGCTATACAAATTATCGGGCACAAGCGTACCGACAAAAGTGATGTCGGCGTCATAGCGCGCCTGCTCTTCGGGCGTCAGGGAGTAGGGGTGGTGGAAATCGGGGTCAATGGCGGCAACGGGTAAACAAGACATGGCCTTCGCCCCCAGCTCTAGCCACTGAATACCGTGATAATAATCATTGACCAGCACCAAGTCATAAAGGCGGGCGGCGGCGCGCTCGATGGGATGGGAGAAGACGATGGGCGATGTGCCACTGGCATAGACGATTTTACACCCCGTTTCCTCTTTGATAATGCGCAGGGTATCGGGATAGATAATTGTGTTATCGCCAATGAGCCACAGTATATCAGGGCGGAACTCGCGCGCCTGCAACACCAGCGCGGCATTGCGCATACGGTAATCCCAATTGAGGCGGGCGGGCAAGCGCCGCATCAAAGCGCTGATGACCTTGCTGGGGGTGATGCGCTGGCTATGGCGGTGGGGGCGCAACAGGCGTATATCACGCGGGCCAAAGCCTGGCAAATTGCGCCAGAACACATCAAGCGACCAGCCGCGCCGTTTCATCGCACGTTCCCAAAAGTGCTGCCCCATGCTGGTTGGGAATAGCGGCATATCATCCTCAGGGGCGGCGGCACGGTCTTTGAGGAGTTGTTGCGGGTGGTGCAGGGTGGCGACAAAAAGGACGCGATGGCTCATCAATTTATGCTCCCATATAACGCCATAGCAAACAAATCACACGCTCTATAGGATACCAGCAGAACCCGCCGTACTGATAGGACTTTTTCCCCCGTTATGGCCTGCGCCATTCTGGTATATGATGGAACTGGCGATTGATGACAAAGTGACGGCTCACCATGCAACGATTGTTATACTTGTTCGGTATTTTATTCCTTTTGACAGCTGGCACAGCGGCACAAGATAGCGACCTGCTGGACGATATTCCCCTGCATTGCCGTGCGGGCGATGACGCTTTTGTGCGGCATATGGAACAGGGGGGCTATTTTCATGGCGCGGGCGATTTGCGGGCGGCATTGGCCGAATATAGCTGCGCTGTTTTGACCGCGCCACAGGATAGCCCACTGCCCTACCATTCGCGCGGGCGGGTGCTATTAGATATGGCGCAATACGAGGGCGCGATTGCCGATTTTACGCAGGTGGTGGCGCTTGACCCGCTGGCGGCAACAGCATATAACAACCGCGCGTTTGCTTATTACGCGCTAGGCCGCACCGAAGAGGCGCTGGCCGATTATGCGCAAGCGCTCGACATCAATCCCGATTATGCACTCGCCTATAACAATCGCGGGTTGGCCTATTTGCAGGCGGGCGACTTCGCCGCGGCGCTGGCCGATTTTGAGCGGGCGCTTGAACATGATTTCGCCCATCCTGAGTGGGCGATGACCAACGCCGGCATTGCGCTGGCGGCGCTGGGTGAAGAGGATGAGGCGATACGCCGCTTTTTAGAGGCGATTAATGCCGCGCCCAATTTCCCCGAACCCTATCGCCGTGTGGCCGATATGTATTACGACATGGGCGATTATGAGAACGCGCTGAAGCAATACCGCAGCTATGCGGCGCTGGTCGAAGATGGCATTGACGCGGTGGCGCGTCAACGCATGGCCGAGTTGCAATTCCGCCAGGATTTCATCCGCCTCTTGCCGACGCTGGTCATCCTCGTTGTGGTTAGCGGGGCGCTGCTGGTGCAGTTGGCAGGTTGGCTGCGGGCGCGCGGGCGCGGCAGGCGGGTGGCGGGCGCGCGGGCGTTGCTATTGGTGGCGCTGGTTTGGCCAATGGGCGGGGCGCGGGCACAAGATTGTGCCCAAGCGGACGCGGCGGGCTATTACGGCATGGCCGTAGAAATGGCGCAGGTGGGCATTCTGGACGATGCGCTAGCGGCGATTAATTGCGCGATATTGCATGACAATACCTTCACGGCGGCTTATGAGGTGCGGGCGAATTTGAACGCGCGGCTGATGCGCTGGGAAGCTGTGATTGATGATTATAACCGCCTCATTCTGCTGCATAGCGGGGTGGCGGATTACTACATTGGGCGGGGCAATGCTTACGCGGCGCTGGCGGTGGATAACCCGCTGTATGGCACACAGGCGATGGCCGATTTTGAGCAGGCGATTACGCTAGATAGCCAAGCCCCCGCGCCCTATATCGGGCTGGGCAATGTGATGGCGGCGCGCGAACGCTATAACGAGGCGGTGGTTTATTATGAGGCGGCCTTAGCGCGCAACGGCGAGGATGTAGTGGCGCTGCGCAACGCGGCGATTGCTTACGCCAACATGGGCGATTATGAGACGGCGGAGGCGCGTTTATTGACAGCGCTGAGCTTTGCGCCACAGGATACCGCGACACAAGATTTGCTAGCGGAGTTGGACGCGATACGCAACGCGCCCACACCCCCACCCCAACAAGTCGTTATTGTGCAACAGCAAACCGCCCTCCCAACAGAGCGCCCTAATTTGACGGCAGTGAGCGCGGCGCTGTGGCTGTTGGCGGGCGGGCTGCTCTTGGCGCTGCTCTGGCGCAGGCTGAAGGCGCTGCGGGTCTATGGCGGGCGGCGGTAAACCAAGTGCACGGGCTTATTCCTCGCTGAGGGCGACAGTTTCGCCTTCGCGGAAGGGCTGCGCGGCCAGTTCGTCGATGATGGCCACCGTATCGAGGCTGACTTGCACCACACGCTCGATGAGTTCTACCACATAACGCTCGTTATCAGGCTGGTAGCGGTTGGGGTCGTGGGTGATGCCGCTGCGCTTGTCCTCTTTCACCCGATATTGCTCCACAAGCCATTCTAGCGCGCTACGGTTGCCCAAACGGTAGCGGAAAACATCATCGGGGATGCCGTTTAGCGTCAAATAGTCGTTATAGCGCAGGCTGTTGAACACGGTATACTGGCCATCTTCGCCCTGCACCTTGCGCTTTTTGATGGGCTGCATCTTCTTCACGCGGAAGTCTGATGCGCCCGCCCCTGTTTGCCAATCCAACTGATAACGCCCATAGGTCTCATAGCCCAGATGTATCTCGGCGAGGCGTTTGCCGGCGCGGCTGAAGGCGCGGAAGTCGGGGGCGAAGGGGAGGCGCGGCAGGTCTTTCTTCAGGTCGTCGGCGTAGCGGCGGCGGTATTCGGGATGGTGCAGCAGGCCGTAGATGTAATAGAAGATGTCCCATTTGGTGATGGTCTCATCGCCGTAGTGTTGGCGGAATTGGTTGAGTGCCCAATCGGTGATGTTCTCGCGGCGGTTATTCCCGTCAGCGTC
>DAOTWU010000546.1:0-3367 GCA_034435735.1 Anaerolineae bacterium
GTTTCTGGCGGTACAGGCTCTGGTAAAACGACGCTGCTCAACGTCCTCAGCTCATTCATCCCAGAGGATGAGCGTATCATCACCATTGAAGACGCTGCCGAACTTCAGCTCACCCAGCGCCATGTTGTCCGCTTAGAGACCGCACCGCCGATTCCTGGTGGCGATGGCGAGGAAGGGCGCTTAGTCATCCGTGACCTTGTTAAAGGTTCGCTTCGTATGCGCCCTGACCGCGTGGTTGTTGGCGAGTGCCGTAGTGGTGAAGCGCTCGATATGTTGCAAGCGATGAACACCGGTCATGATGGCTCGTTGACAACTGTCCACTCGAACAGCCCACGTGATTGCGTTGCTCGTTTGGAGACGTTGTGCATGATGGCGGGTATGGATTTGCCCGTTGAGGTTATTCGCGCTCAAATTGCTAGCGCCATTCACCTCATTATCCAGCAGAGCCGCCTCAAAGATGGCAGCCGTAAAATCGTCCAGATTACTGAAATTCAGGGCATGGAAGGCTCTCGCGTTACCTTGCAAGACTTGTTTATCTACCGCGTGCCCGGCCAAACAGGGCCAGGTTATGCCCATATCGGTGGTGGCGCGCTGGAATCGACAGGCTTCCGCCCCAAGTTCATTGACCAATTGGAGCAACACGGCTTTAAGCTTGGTAGTCGCATCTTTGGCTCAAGCAGCAGCCGCTTCTAAAGCTACCTTCGCCATAGCTAAAATAAAAAGAGGGGCATTCATAGCCCCTCTACTGTTTTATGGTGTCAATCTATGACTTGCGGTAGGCAAGTTTCCCAATGCCGAAAACTATGCCCAGCCCAATGATTGCCAACACCACATCCCGCCAGATTGGCGTTTCGCCTGTTGCCGGCAATTCGCTGACAATAAGCGCCGTTGCACTGGCGGAAACGTCGCTGCTTGCGCCGCCAGAAGTGCCGGAGAAATTGGCTGTAGCGGTGACACTTGTGCCTTGATAGTCCTGTGGCAAGGTTGTGGCGATGCGCACCGTGCGGCTTTCTCCTGCGCCAAGGTTAACGGCCACTTGGGCGACATCGCTCTGCATGGGGAGCACCATGCGCCCATAGCGCATCGTTGGTGTTGTATAGACAACTTGCACCGCGCCGTTGTTATCGGTGATGATATTGACCACAAATAACCCTGGGAAGTTCAAGACCAATACACCAGAGATGCCGTCGTCACAGGTATTGGTAATCGTAATGACCCACTCCCAGGTTTGGCCATAACTGACAAATGGCTCACTCGATGAGATAGTCAGCACGATACATTCGCCGATGGTATAGCTTTTACCATTGCCATTGCCGCCGCCATTACCATTTCCGGGGTTCGCTGTTGCGGTTGGCGTTGGGGTAGGTGCTGGCGCATCCAGGTCTAGCCCAATTACCACCGGGTCATGGTCTGATGAGCGGAATTCATCAGCATTATAGAGTGGGTTGGTGGCGGGCTTCGCCATCCAGCTCGCTTCGCCAGTGTCCTGCACTGTGTCGTTATAATCGAGCAAGCTGCTTTCATCGGAGTTAATGTGATAGTCCTGCGCACCCGTGACTTGCGTTGCTAAGCTGCTACTCGCTACTGCATGGTCTAATGAACCCCATTCACCGTCGAAAACGTAGCTATAGCTATTTTGCGCGACAAGGTTGCTATAGCCATTGGTATAGAAAACTTGCATCGGGTCTTCTAGGTAGTAAGCGTTAAAATCGCCGATGATGAGATAATCTGTATCTACTGCGCCTAAGTTAGCAGCTGTATTCGTTGGGTCTGTCGCCAACCAGTTCACCAAAGCGGTTGCACCGCCTGTGCGCGTGCCATTACAGTTGCCTTGACCGGTGGTTGTGTCATCATCGCCGGCGCCACAGCCAGAGCCTTTAGATTTCAGGTGTACCACAACAACCGTGAACGCCGCGCCAAAGTCCGGATTGCTGGCATCGCTCACTTGGAATGTCTGCGCAACTGCCGGGCGATTCTTCTGGCTACCCAGCCCGTTGGGGTCAGTAAAGGCCGCTGTATCAAGCACCTGCGGCGCGCCAACAGGCGTCACTACGCCGGGCTTATAGATGATCGCCACTTTAATTTCATCTGTACCGGTTGCCCCGGTTTGAACATAAGCATAAGTGCCTGCGCCAGCTGCGGTGTTCAAGGCGTCAACCAAATCATCCAGCGCGCTATTGCTGCCATCTGGGTCATTTTCAATTTCCATTAGGCCAACAATATCGGCATTCATCTGCAAAATGGCCGAGACGATTTTATCGGTTTGGCGTGCCAATTCCGCTGCACTATGCGCCCCACGCGATGTGGGGAAACCGCCGCCTGTGCCATCCCCATTGAAGTAGTTGAGCACGTTCATGCTGGCCACGCGAATATTGCCACCAACACTTGGCGCGCCGCTTGGGCGGGCGGGGTTGTTGAACGTAATCGGGTTGTTGCTAGTTGGGCGAACGCGCCATGCATTTGTGCCGCTGCTCCCTGCCCATGACCAATGCAGAACGCCAGTCAAATTGCTGATTGTTGCGCCACCCCGCACATAATTGCTCACACTGAAACCGCCAGGCTGTGGATGGTAGACGGGGTCTTCATTTTGATTGTTGTTATCATCGTCGAGGATGATTTGCCGCCGCGCCACATTGTCCTGATGGTTATTATAGTCTGTGGCGTTTAATGGCAAAGTTGCATCCTGTGTATATTGGCGCAGTTTGCCACCTTCGCTTAAAGTGAGTTGCCCATAGCGTGGCAGCAGATAAAGCTCAGTCACGGTGAGGGTGTCGCTGAATTGCACCAGCATCCCCTCAAATTGTTCGTAGTAATCGTCAATATCGCCCACCACAGGCAAATCAATCGTTGCTGGTGATACAAGGGCGAGATTGGCCGCTGTGTTGGTGTTGTCAACCGTGATGGCGCTTGCACTTGTGGCACTAATCTGTGTCATACCGAAAAATTCTGATACCGAGCCGGTCACGGTGACTAAATAGCCCTCTTCAACGTTGGTTGGGCAACTGCCACAGTAGACGAAAATACCCTCGGATGTGCTGGCATCAGCGTCAGCATCACTGTTTTCTTCCTGCAAGAAAAAGCCATCGAGCTTACCATCATTGACGCCTGTCACACCCTGAAAATCGGCCACGACAACGCCCTGTACTGTCACCGTGTTGCCATTCATTGGGCTAACGTCATCATGTTCGCCGCCCGCGCCTTGTGTGGTGCTATTGCCCTGAATGTCATGGATATAGGTGACTGTCACGCTGGGGTTATTGGTTGCGCCTAAGGTGCAAGCTTGGTCTACCCATGTATTGCCGCCATCGGAAGAAGACCAGTTATAACCATCGTGCACGCCCGCGCCATCTGGTACTCGTGCGAAGCA
>DAOTWU010000547.1:0-4119 GCA_034435735.1 Anaerolineae bacterium
GTGGCGTAAATAGCGGTTAAAAACGCCAGCAGCGTTGCGATAAATCCGATTTCTGCCAGCATATTTTATAATTCTCCGCCCTCATCAATAGATTGGTCGGGCGCAGCTTCTTGATAGCGGCTGGGGCATTTTAATAGAAGTTCGTTGGCATAGAAAATGCCATCTTCCCCCAACTCGCCTGTGACAATCGCCTGTGCTTCATGTTGCAACAGGTCTGGCAGTGGTTGGTCTTTCACCACCACTGTGACACGTGGTGCATCGGGATTGTTGACCGATTCGTGCAATACTTGTGCCAAATTATCAAATTCCTCCGGAATGTTGGACATCACAAAGGTGATTGTCGAGCTGGTGCCGTCTTCGCTCACTGTGTAATCAATGCTAGAACCGAGCACCGCGCCAGAAACGCGCACGGTTTCTCCCTGATAGTCTGCATTGTTCAGCAAGTCTTCTACTGTGATGAAAAAGCGAGCACCTGTCGCCGTACCAGAGGCGATGAGATAGAACACCGCTCCCAGAATGAGCAACCCGCCAACAAGGAACTTCCAGCGTTCGCTATTGCCTTTAGATGGATTAACTTCACCAACGGGCTTTTCCCAATTTGTTGTGGTCATTGTACCCTCACGTTGTGCTTGTTTAATGTCATGAATGCCGTGCCGTTATTATAGCCTACGAGACCTAACGATTCTATAATGGTAAAAATCGCCAGTTTATGTGACATATTTCATAAATGACATAGGGCGCACCCCATCACAGGATGCGCCCCGAATTCCCCGAATTTGTGTTGTGAAATACTGCACAGATTCTAGTCGAATTTTTCCCGCGGGTCAAGGAGTACCAATAACCCCAGTAAGCCCACATTGGCGAATAGTAGCGGCGCTAATAACGGCGAACCGCGCAAAAAGCGCTCTACTACGATTGTGCCACGTGGTACGAGGTTTGTGTTCAGATGTAGTACAAACCCAATTAACCCGACCAGAATCAACAGCACCATTGCCGCAGCATAAGCCGCAACATCTTCAGTTGATGGCTCTTCGATGATGCCCATCATGAACGCAGCAATGACCCCGAACAACCCCGCACCGATTGGAATCCACACATAAGGATTTTCCAGCTCAATACGGGCATGGTCTAAAACGCTGCTGATGAGCGTCCCAAGAATGAACACACCGACGATGAAGTAGTAAGCCCGTGTTTTGCTATAAGGCATCTGCACATGGCGGTTGCCCAATAGCCGCAGTCGTCCGCTATTGACTGGCTCTTCAATCCATGCCGCGCTGATACCTAACACGCCGACAAGGATGAAGAAGGCTGGGCCTAACAGCGGCGGTGCCCATGTGAGCACATAGACTGCTGTACCTGGCTCGCTAACTGGTGCTGAAAGCAGCGATGTGCGGCTGAGGTGAAAGATGATGCCCACAACACCCACGATAATACTGCCCAAAAAGACCAGATTGGCCAGTATTGTGGCTAAGGGGCGATTGCGAAATGCCAACAATCCCGCCAAAAGCAAGATGATAGCTGCCGATATACCAAAAATAATCGGTATCCATTCATTGCTTTTGATGTCACCGCTGATGCTGTGTGCGAGATAGATGTCCACCCCCAGAAAGAACTGGTTAATGGCGGCCATCAACAACATCAACTGGTCGCGGGTGAGTGGCAACCGCAGCTTTTCCGCAGCCGGCACAATTTTCGTTAAATGCGACTGTGAGGCTGTCATGATTAACCTCCGGTCGCGGCGTTCGCTTCACCAGCGTCCTCTACGGCATTGCTGGCTTCGTATTCCGCCATCGTCTCCTCGACGTATTCACGCAATTCGGCTAATTCACGCAGCATTTCGTATGCGCCGTGCCATTGGACATAGTCCGGCCCTTGCATCCATGCGCCGAATTTCGCCGTGCGTCCCCAGTGATGCCACAAATCGAAGAAGACAAAGTCAACGGGTTGGTCAAATGGCTCGTCGGTTAACAAACCATTCTCCCGGAGTGGTGCGATAATCTCGCGACTCTCTAGCACCCAAGAGTTGACGGCTTCCACCAGTGCATCAGCATCGGTGTAGAACTCTTCGATGAAGTTTGCGTTATGGCATTCTTGGCAGACAGATTGCATACGCACCTGGTTATCCTGCCAGCTGGGGCGACGTTCGCTGATGGGGGCGAACAGATACCATGTCAAACGGTCACCAACATCATGCGTTGTGCCTTGAGAGCCAAAGCCACTCATATGGCATGTGGCGCATGTTGGGGCGGGGAAGTCTTCAACTGTCAACGTCCCCGGCTCCGCATCCCAGTTCCAGTTATCACCATCGGTCGCATAAGCGATACCATGCGGCGATTCCTGGTAGATTTCCCACTGAGGATGGTCAGGACCGATATGGCAATGGTTACAGGTTTCTGGCTTGCGCGCTTGCTCTAGGCTGAATTCATGCCGCAGGTGGCATTTTGTACATTGGCCAATAGAGCCATCGGGGGCTGGTTTACCAACGTTGTGGCAGCCTTCGCAAGCAAAGCGCGTAATTTCTGGCCCTTCCATATGGTATAGGGCATTACGGGCGCGGTCTGGATTGAACCCACCTTCGGGGATGGCTTCGTAAATAGCCAGCAGGTCTTCATCCAGCGCTTCGGCGCCAACCATCGCGACATAGGCCGGTAGGCCATGACGGCTCTGGTTATATTGCGCCACTTCAGCCTGATGACAGGTCTCGCACATCGCTGTCGTCGGCTCTCGTAGCACCCACGTGCCTTCGTGTTCTACCGCACCGGGGTAAGCCTCTTCAACCTCATGGCAGTCACTACAGGTCACATTTGCTGCGGCCATAGTGCTGTGTCCATATTGGCTGACAATGCCTGGTGTGGTATTGCGGTGACACGATACACACGAGTCGGTGCTGTTCACCAGTACGTTGGGCTGCTCCTGTGCTTCCGGATTGACAGAATTGCCAATAGCGCCAAACACCAGCGCCAAGCCCGGAATTAGGATGACTACCAACAAACCGATGATCAATACCCGCGCATTAGCGAGTATTCCGCCTTTCCCGCTTTCAGTCATACAAGAATCCCCCTTGTTACTCAAAAGCGGTTTCCAATAAGGTAATGCTGTGTAATGTTAATTTTTACACAGCATTGATTATATTCTATCGTTAAGGGAAAAACCACATAGTGACAAAAATCACAAAGTTGAAGTGTAATAACTATAAAGCGCGCAGTGTAGCAATCTGCGCGCTCATCAACATCAAAATATCAACAATGGGGATGCTTATTCGCCCATATTGAAGTTTTCACGCATCACCGCTGCTAGGCCAACAACTAGCACAACGCCAATCCCAACGAGGAAGATAAGCGTATCTTCGCCAGTTAAACCGCCTGTTTCCTCAACTTGTGCGGCAGCAGGTTCTTCATGTCCATCATCTTCCCCATCATGGGCAAAAACGGGCATCGCAACAGAGAGCAGCAATACAATACTTAGAACTGTCAACAACAACCCGCGTCCCACACCTGAACGTAATTGCATGAGATTTTCTCCTTGAAGGCCAGAGTATAAGCTAGCTCGGTATTATGCCTATTGTACCGCGTGAGTGTATCCCCTCTCAATCCCCCTCAATGGGTTGATCTTGACTTTCTAGATAGGCTAATAAGTCAGCCAGCATTTGCGTATCTAACTTTTCGCCATAAAACGGCGGCATCAAGCCTGCCATGTAATCACCCACTACATAGGCATCAGGCATGACGATACTCTCTACCAAATAGCGAATCGCATCGTAATCCGCCAGCGTTTCATCTTGTAGCCGCACTTCCACGGCTCGCGTCCATGTGCCGGCGAGAGCGGGCGCGGCCACGCCATTATGACACCCCGTACAGCTCAAAGCTGAGCCGTCAATGGCGGGTTCTAGCCCATTATAAAGCAGTTGACCGCGAATAGGGTCTCCGCGTACGCTCTCCAACTCTGTCATAATCGCATCAATATCTTGCCCAACGGCTAGCGCTTGCAACAACATCGCAATATCCATTTGCCCTAAAGTATGTTCGCTCAAGGCTTCTAACTGCACGGTATCGGGGATATAGCCGCAATTAACGGCATAACGCTGGTAGGCGAGGGCGCTATCATAAAGCGCTCTCAGTG
>DAOTWU010000548.1:0-3697 GCA_034435735.1 Anaerolineae bacterium
GCGACATATACCCTGTTATGGCAAAGCCAACAAGCGCGAATTGGGCATAATTACGGGTTGTTTGTTCAGTTACAAACGCAAGATTACCAGCGTTTAGGTGGTATTGACTTGGATTTTTGGCGCTGGTTTAATCCAACCTCAGTATGGCGAGAAGGAGCACAATACCCATTTGAGTTGACTATGCCATTAGAGCAGCATTTAGCGCCAGGCGCTTACCGATTGGTGGCAGGATTAACGATCACTGGCGGAAAGTTAGTAGCTGCTGGCGGCGGATATGGTGTTGAAAGCGGTGGAGTAACGATAGGCTGGGTGAAAGTTCCACAAGAAAGCGTGCCCACCCCCACAGAACAAGCACAATCGCTTGATGCCACGTTGAATGAATTGTTCGCTTTACGGTATGTTGAAGCAGAGCAAACGGGGGATGATGAAGTCACCATTACGCTTTACTGGGAAAGTTTGGAAACAAGACCTGATATTGATGCGACTATTTTCGTGCATTTAGATGATGGTAATGGCAACATTGTTGGGCAAAGCGATATACGGCCACACAGCGGACAATATCCAACATTTATCTGGGATGCGGGTGAGGTAGTGCAAACAACCCACACCATTCCACTAAATGGCGCGGATATAGAAACGCTTCATGTATGGGTAGGGATGTATACTCAGCCAGATTTTACGCGGTTACAGGTCATACAAAATGGCGTAGCAAATGCTGACAACCGTGTTGATGCTGGTAAATTAAGCCACTTGCTGGAAGCACCTTAATCAGGTGGTGTGCCCTCAATAATGTCATCGATAGGGACATAGCGAAAATTGAGATGTGCCAATTCTGGCGGTGGTGGATGTAAAGGCTTATCCCAATAAACAGGGCGAATAAAGCCAGCGCAGCGAGTAGGCTGGCAGCGATAATTCAGCGCATAATCCCACTCATCACGAACATTTTTAGATTGAGCACTATTGGGAGACCAAAATAGCTGTAACACATCCGCTTCATCGATGGCGCGGGCTAAAGCTGCACGCCAATTTTCGCCCGAACGAATACTGTAGCTATCCATGAATACTTCATTACCAAGCGCCTCTTGCGCAGCACGGTAAACTAGGGCTACTTTGCTATCTTTGCGCGAGTAGGAAATGAATATACGCTGGTACATGGGCGAAGCAGTTTGCTCTAGCTCAATTTTAGCAGCAGCAAGAGGATTAAGCCCGGCAGCAACGCCGCCGCCACTTTCCGCTTCGGCGGGGGCAATTTCAAAGGCGAATTTGACGCGCGCCACCTCTACACCTGACACCATAGCGACAACAGCACCTGTTACCAACTCCCCTATGAGTGAAGATGGCGCAGTAAAATCAAATAGATAGCGAACCCACTGACCATCCCAGCGCCTAGTGAGTTGTTGGGGGTCAAAGACAATATCATCGCATTCAATCATCAAAGTCAATGGCGTGCCAATTTTTATAGCGGCACTTTGGCGCGCCTGCCGTGGTTGAGGAACTTCACCCCCTAGTTCGTCGCGGAATTTCTCTACATCGCGGGCAATTAAATCACGTAGATGCTCGAGGTGGGCATAGGCAACTAAGGCATATCGTCGTTCTGCGGCTACATCACGCGGGTAGTAAGCGGTGAAATACACTTGATCAGTAGTGGATTCACTCTCCATGCGCGGGACAGCTGCCCGCAACACTTCTTCTTCAGCGGGTGCATCTGGTTCAGCCTCTTCGGCCTCTTGGGGAGCGGCAGCACCAACATTAAAATCAGGGGGGGACGCAGCTGGTGCTGGTGGCAATGCTGGTTCGTCCACAATAGAGAATGCATCTACATCTTCAGCAGCTCGACGCTTAGGTTCGGATTTCTTCCGATCGACAGTAGTAATTTCGTCCAGAAGGTTCTCTAAAAGCGCATAAGATGTGAGTTGGTGCAATAACTGAGCAATGACATGCGATGGAGAAATAGCCGCAAGCTCAGAGGTAAGCGCGTCTTTATGTTGAGAGAGGAACTGTTCTATAGCTTCTAGTGCAGATTGGCGCTCTTCTACGCTGTGAGCAGCTAGCAATCGCTCTAATAATTTTTGAAATTGCTGTAATAGTTCGCCCATGTAACCAATGCCTAGTGTCAATTGTTAAAACTGAGCCAACTATAGCAAAGGGCAAGATATGGCGCAACAAACAACAGGGCATTGTTATCAAGTATCAGAACGTTCGATGATGCCGCCGCCTAAGCACTCTTCACCCAAATAAATAACCGCCGCTTGACCTGGAGAAATATCGCGCAAAGGAGCATCAAAATGCACATGTACACGCCCATCTTCCAATGGGGTGACTAAGGCGGGGGCTGGCCGTGCGCGATAACGTATTTTGACCTGTGCACGGAATGGCTTATCTGGTGCTACACCACTCACCCAATTAAAGCGGGATGCCACTAGTTCATCACAACCTAGCTCATCCGCAGTGCCAACAATAAGGGCGTTAGTATGGGGATTCATAGATAGGACATAAAGCGGGGTGTGATATTGAACACCGAGGCCTTTACGCTGTCCGATGGTGTAATTGGCTAATCCATGATGCTGCCCAATCACTGTGCCATCAGCGAGAACAATGGGACCAGGCTGCATAACATCAGGCGCATAATCTGCAAGGAAGCGGCGATAATCGCCATCCCCCAAAAAACATAAGTCTTGACTATCACGCTTGCCTGCAACTCGGACATCGAAGCGTTCGGCCAATTTGCGAACTTCCGTTTTAGGGAATTCGCCAACGGGAAACATTGTATGAGCAAGTTGCTCCTGCCCCATCACACTGAGAACATAGCTTTGGTCTTTATGTTCATCAACACCTTTCAGCAGGTGGTAATGGCCATCATCATCTTGACGAATGCGGGCATAATGCCCAGTAGCGAGATAATCAGCATCAAGAGCAAGGGCATTTTGTAAAAGATAGCGAAAACGTATTTGACGATTACACTCTACACAGGGGTTGGGAGTATATCCCCCACGATGGCCATCGATAAAATACTGGACAACAGTATTGCGAAATACATCTTTAGTATCGAGGACATAAAAAGGGACGCCCAGTTTATCAGCAATACGACGGGCATCGTTCATTTGCTCTGGCGTGCAACAGCGATTATGTGCACCACCTGCTGTTGTTTCTTCTGACCAGAGGCGCATCATCATACCAACAACTTGATAGCCTTGCTCTACTAGCAAGGCCGCAGCAACGGAGCTATCTACCCCGCCACTCATGGCAACAACAACACGAATATCAGCTCGATTGGTCACCGGCCTAGTTCCCGTTCTAATTTACGTAATTTCTCAACGGTTTGGGCAACAACATCAATAGCATAGGCGACATCTTTCTCGGTCGTTTGCCGCCCAACAGTGAGGCGTAGTGTGCCAATTGCTTCTTCTGGAGGGTAACCCATTGCCAATAATGTGGCTGATGGCTCTGGATTACCTGTTTTACAAGCTGAACCACCACTGGCCGCTACTCCTCGCATATCTAAGTGCATAATGAGCTTGGAGCTATCGACACCAAGAAACAAGAAACTAGCATGGGAGGGAATGCGGTTCTGGGGATGACCAGTATAGATAGCATCTGATACACGCGCCAGAATGCCCTCTACCAACATATCTCGCATATGGCGATAGTGAGCGATGTGCTGTTCCCGTTCCTCATAGGCAATCTCTAATGCTTTTGC
>DAOTWU010000549.1:0-3443 GCA_034435735.1 Anaerolineae bacterium
TATATCAGCTAAAAGCGATGGATAATGTAATCTCTCAACTTCGGGAGTGATTATGTCGCCAAAACCTATATCTATTTGGATAGTGTGTTGAGCGTTATGTAGTCGCCCTCTAATTTTGGCGCGTATGCCAGTAGTTTCCCTGCCACGCATAATTGGACGAATAGTTAATGTGCTAGCTTCAAATTCTACACCATCATCTTCCGCATTTTGTTGGCAGATAGTTTGAAAGATTTGCCGCAAATCCTCCAAAGTTTTATTGCCCAAACCTAACAAGTCCACATCACGGGTTAACCGATGATTTTTACCGTACCATGCCCAAAGCAAAGCGCCTCCTTTTAAGATAAATTGCTCTTTATAGGGAGATAGACTTAAACGATATAGCAATCGCTCAATGAGGTATCTTTCTATTATGAATGTGAGTTGTTCATTCTGTTCCTTTGCCAACGCTTTCAAGCGATCAAAAACTGATTGCCCCATATTTTTCATAACTAATCCTCAACGAATAATTGTAGCTTCAAGATATGGCTGTATTACCTTCTCAACCCGACAAACTTGGGCGGCTCGATGTATCTCATCTACTGTGGTTCTTTGTTCCCATAGTACATCTTGCAGCGCTTCTAGTGCTACATCTAGACCAATCTGGTAGCGAAACTTGAAACAATCTGCCACTGTTTTGGCGATGCTATAAATTTTCACTGGCACATTGTCGATGGTATGAACCTCGATACCATAAGAATAGGCCTGCCCCGAGAAACGAAACACACGCACGGGGGGATAGTCAATTTGGGGCTTCCAACTTGTACCCTCAATAGCGATCCAAACTTGATAGGGGAGCTGTGTGCCGATGTCATGAAAATGCAGCGCAGAAAGCAGGCAAACAACGCTATTGGGTGCGCGTTTCGCCACTTCTGCCAGCGAACCTTGTGCCGAACCCAGTGCGCCAGGAATGGCATAAAGTCCCCGCCCAATACGCTCCAGTGCGCCGCGACGATAAAGCCGCAGCAGGTACTCTCTTGGAATGCCGAGCGCTTCAACATCACGGGGGCGGATAATACCCTCTTGTTCCGCTAGCTTCAGCACAGCTTCCATTTTGTTGGCAGTTGCTTCTTGTGTTGTCATTGTTGCAAAACCTATAAGTTTATTGATAACTATTGAGGAAACGTAACAATATATGTGTGCAAGGCTATCCTCAAATATGTTGCAAATCCTCTATATTTACAGATAACTATTGAGGAAATGCAACATCATTATAACATAAGAGCATTGTTGTCGTTGTTGCAAAACCTATAACATTGTTAAAAACTATTGGGGAAATGCAACAGCTAAATCTTCAGCCTATTACGCCAATTCAGGCGGCAACTGTTGCAGCAACTGCGCCCCGCCCGCGATGATACGCACTGTTCGGTGGGGCGTTTGGGCGATGTAGAGCCGTGTTGCACCGAGTAATGCCTCCTGTGCACCAGGCAGTGTTAGCACAGCCTCATCAATTAGCCCCGCTTCCACCATAAGCGCTAAACAAGCGTCATGGGTGGCGGTGCAAAAATTCGCCCCCTGCCAGTTGATGGGGCAATCTAGATAACCAACATCTGTGAAAAGGAGATAGAACGATGGGGTTTGGCGGCGGTCCTTAAAGACGCGCAAATAGAGACGCGATAGGCGACTGTGGTATAGATGGAGATGGCAGAAATAACGTAGCGGCTGGCTGATGTTAAAAACGTTCTCCGTATTTGGCGCTGTTTTCACCATAGGATGACGTTATTGACCAGCCAGCGCGCGACCTAGAGGGTTGCCGGCTGTTGGCGTTCGTTCGCCCGTCCATAAATGGCGGATACGGTGTCGAAGCCAACGATACGACTACCGATGAATGGCGCACCGTCAAATTCATCTTCATGAACTTCACGCCAGTCATCCAATCCCATAGCGGTTTTGGCCGCTTTCATAAAGGTTTGCATCGCGCTATGAGAAGGCGCACGGAGCACGAACGGCACAATATACATGCCATCCTCGCTGCGGGTAGAGTCCTTGTAGAACAATAAGCACCCACACTTAGCAGCAGCGCGCACGACTTCCGCTAGTTGGGTTTTATCTACTGAACGAACTACCCAATTGGTTGCATAATAACGATACATAAGAACACCTCGGCAATGTTGTTACAGCATAATCTTGCGCCAGTTTATACTGCAACGGTTTCTAATGTTTACCTAAGTAAAAACCTTTTAATTTGCTGCGCAAGGAGGTTTATCAACACTTATTATTATCATAGTACGCTCAGTATAACACAAAAACCAGTCACTATGTTCGCTTTTCCCCACTTTTTCAAAGAAATTTGATATTTGCTTGATGCCCTTTTAACTCCAGACTTGCTGATTGCCCCTTTTTTGTGCCACAATCGCCCCCTGAAGAATAGCGGTTAAGCAACAAAGCGGGAGCATTCATGCTGCAATCACGCAATTTTCGCCTGATGCTATTTGTCCTCATATTCTTGCTTGGTGCGGCCTCACGCATCATCCACATTGATGACTTGAGCCTGTGGGTAGATGAGGGGTATGCCTATTACCATAGCAATAACCCTGATTTAATCCTCTCGCTCTCCCGCGATACCCACCCACCGCTATATTTCGCCACCTTCCGCCTTTGGCAAGAGGTCGCAGGCCGCAGTGAATTGAGTTTGCGCTACTTCAGCTATTTACCCTCTATGCTCAGCATGGCGCTTATCACCTTGCTGGCGGCGGAAGTAGTGCGGGCGCGTGGTGGCAATCCGCGCCAATCGCTTGTGCCTTTGCTGGCAGCGCTATTCATGGCGTTGGCCGATAGCGAGAACTTTCTCAGTCAGGAGGCGCGCCATTACACTTGGTTGGTCTTCTGGGTGACGGGCAGCATGTGGGCGTTTTTGCGCTGGTTGCGCACAGGCGAACGCCGCGCCCTCTATATTTGGGTGATTTGCACTGTTGCCGTGAGCTATACCCACTATCTCGGTACATTGACGGGCGTGGTACAGGGGCTATATGCGCTCTTATTCCTGCGCGGGCGACAGCGCTTGCAGGCGATTGGTGCACTAGTCGTCAGTGCGCTTTTGCTCTCGCCATGGCTACTACTGGTCGGGCGGCAGCAAATTGGGCATGACGGTTACCAATGGTCACAGTCGCTCAGCCTAGAGCTATTGCGCGACATCCGCCGCAAGTGGTTCGGTGATATGTGGCCGTTGACGATGGGGCTGGCGTTGCTTGGTTCGGTCACGCTGGTTTATGGCCGCCGTATACAGGCGCGTTTGCGCCCGTTGGGGCCGCATTTGCTTTTGCTCATGTGGGCGCTCATCCCGTTTTTGCTGGTCGTTATCCTCAACGAGTTTATCCCCGTCCTACAGCCGCGCCGCCTCACCACCTTGACGCCCCCGCTGGTTCTGCTGCTGGCCTTTGGCGTGGCGAATTTCCGCCCGCCCGCTC
>DAOTWU010000550.1:0-2200 GCA_034435735.1 Anaerolineae bacterium
GCTAAGGACAAAGGCGGGCTTATCCGCGAGGCAATTGCACGGCTATTGGTCAATATCGGCCATCCCGATGATATAGATATTTATCTCAAAGGCGTGATGACCTACCACTACCAACCCGTGAACGATAGCGCGCAGAACCTTCGGGCGGTTTCTTTGGTGGGGTTAGCGCAATGTGATACGGCACTAGGTTTGCTGCATGCAACACGGCTTTTAGGGGAAGAAGATACTGCCCAATTGAACTGTGAACCCTCTATGACTGCGGCGCTGGTGCTGGGACAACATGGGCAAATGTTGCCCTTATACCAGTTTCTTTTATGGCGGGGGATAGACTTCGCCAAAAGTGCGCGGGTGGAAGTTGTTGCGCGCGTATTTGAACTGCTCAATGCGGATTTCCCTGATGATTTGCTTGAGCGCCTCATCTTGCCCTATGTGGAAATGGATATACCCGCTGTGACAAGCGGCATTGTCAACGCAATTGTGGATAAGCGACGAGAAGCGTTATATCCGTTTTTAGTGAATATCATTCAGACAACAGGGCGCAGCGAATTACGTCACTACGCCCTGATTATGTTGGCGGCGGCTCATGATGCCATACTGACTGAACAGCTTTATGAACTAGCATCTTGTGCGCCCCATCACCATATTCCCTCATACATTGAAGCGGTAGAAGTGAGTAATGGGAGTGCAAAAGAAACGATACTAGCTACCTTACGAAAACGGCTGCGTTAGGGAGAGACAGGTTCACCATATGCAGCTATTTCTGCCGCGCCAGTATTGCCCCCAGTGCTCTCTACAACATCGAAGCGTAATGATTCCGCCACAAAATCAACATCAAAACCGTACATTTGCTCAGCATCAAGCAATTCAAACGGGCCATAGACCTCGCCACTATCAGTTGTGACAGTAAACGACAGAATTCGCGCTGTGCCATCGTTCATGAAACGTGTCCAAAATTCAATACGGCTAATATGGCTCGGTTGCGCTAATTTCACCTCTACCCAAGCATCGTCACCATCTCCAGCAGTTGACCACGCTGTGCCAGGATTGGCATCAAAAGCGCTACCAACACCCCAACGCTCATCAATATCCGCGCCACCATAAGCACTACTATAACCAATAATCTCCGCCCCATTTTCTGGCGATAGCAGATTATCATTAACAGCCTCTTCTGCTGGCGGAGTCGTGAAGGTCATCACATCAGATATATAGACCACGCCATTATCATCCACTCCCTGTACACGGAAATAATACGTTGTATCTGGCTCAAGGTCAGTCAATAACGGGCTATGTATTGCATGTGTACCGCCAGCCATATCTTGGTCCAGGCTAAGCTGACCAAATTCGGTGGTTGTGCCATAAACAACACTACAGGCTACAGGTATAGCGGTTTCTATAGGGAGCGTTGCTGTTCCGTTGGCAAAGCCAGTCACTTCCAATGGTCGATTGACTATATCTTCAATGGGGCGAAAGGTGTAATTCTCTAACCGCACTTCTACAACTGCATCTTCTTCAGTGGCATCATCCTGCGCGCTGATAAAATTGACGAGTAGCAAACCACTTAGTAAAAGGCCGATAAACATTAAACCGCGCTTCCAAAGCATAAATATCTCCTCTCAATATATCCCGCAGGGTATATTTTAGATGATAAACCCTCATTTCACGTTACACAGTTCTCTTGAATGAGACTCACCATGACAAAACTCTCATCGTTTACCAAAACGATAACGGACAATGCCGTGTTAAAATAGGCCTGCAAACTTCGGCTGTAAGCAATGTATAAGGCTGATACAGTAAACTGAAGAGCTAGAGATGGTATATCTACCACGTAAACGGATAATCAATATGAGACGATACCGGATATTGACTTGGGTATGTTTGTTATTGCTTGTATCAGGTGTTTTTACCTTTAGCGCAATAGCCGCCCCGCCAGAACAAGAAGCGATTACCGAAGATATACAATTAGAAGTTTTAAGCGCAGGCTTTGGTGGGCGTTTTCGAGAAGATGAATGGATACCGTTATTGGTTCGCATTAGCAATCAAGGCGCGGATTTAGAAGGGCAGCTCATCGTTCGGCCAGAGACTTCTGGGCGTGGTCTCGCACATACCTTCAGCGCGCCGCTAAGTTTGCCGCAAGGCAGCCGAAAAACCCAATTTTTCTATATTCAAGCGACATCTTCCGCACGAGAAATCCAACTAGAAG
>DAOTWU010000551.1:0-3768 GCA_034435735.1 Anaerolineae bacterium
ACGAGTGGCAGCACACCAAACTTGCCCACCTGTGGCGACCATTCTGTACCTGTGAAAAATTCAATTAAAGAGACTGTATCAGATGTATAGATGTCGATACCTGCGCGGTGGGGGGCGATTTCCGTATTGTTATAGCCACGCTCTACGGTGATGGTATCGCCTTCGATGGCAATAACTCGCAGCTCTTCATCATCTAAACGAATCACTTCGCTATCAATGGCCGCCCCACTCTGGCTCACTTGTAAAACGTTATCAGCCGCCGTAGCAGAGAGGTCAGCTACAATCTGCTTATTGCTATCTTCCCAAGATACGCGAGTGAAGAACGATAACGATTCTTTACCCAGCACGGTTACAAGGCCGATTGTTGTCAAAATTGAGATAGCGCCACATAACAAAAGCAGCAGCTTGATAACGCGCTCATGAATTCGAGGGCGGGCGCGCAAATCGCTGCTGGCACTTTTAATTGCTTGTATAGGTGTGCTGATTACTTGTTCTTGAACACGGCTTATACGTTGTTCAACCAACATCTAACACTCTGCCTTTCAAACTGAACTCTGCCTATGCTGTTGTTTTAATGGGGGCGGCAATCTGCCTATGCACGCCCCCACTGCGTAACCTATGTGGGTTATTCACCTAATCCCATTGCATCAAGCCAATTCTGGCGGGCTTGATTCAGCGCTTCGGCGCTGGCGGGGAAGTAGCCAACTTCCAAAATCTCATCATTGACGTAGGTCAGGTAGTAGTTGATGAATGCCGCTACTTGGGGTTTTTCTTGCATCACTGTTGGGTCACTGTAGATGAATAGCGGACGAGACAGCGGGTACTCACCACTTTCGGCAGTTTCCTCGTTCGGCTCTACGCCTTCAATCGCCACCGCACGCAACTTATCTTGGTTTTCGTTGTAGTAGGCAAAACCGAAGAAACTGATGGCATACGGGCTGCCTGAAACTCCCTGCACCAGCACATTGTCATCTTCTGACATCTGCGGGTTCGCCCCTAAAATCGCGGTCTCGTCTTTGTCAAATACTTCTTCCACAAAGAAGTCGAATGTGCCGCTATCTGTGCCAGGAATGAATAACTGTATCGGTTCTGCTGGCCATTCTGGGTTTACATCTGCCCATGTCTGCGCTTCGCCACCGAATATCTGGCGGAGCTGATCAAATGTCAGGTTATCAACGAAATCATTTTCACTGCTCACGGTCACCGACAGCGCATCTGTACCCACACGGAACTCCACCGGGGTACGCCCAATCTCGGCACAGCTCTCAACTTCGCTGTCCTTAATCGCACGGCTGGCATTGCTAATGTCGGTCTCTCCAGCCACGCAAAAGCGTTCGAAGCCAGCGCCAGAGCCGATGCTGTCGACAGTAATCTGGCCACTATAGCCATCTTCACCGAAACGCTCGGCCATGCGTTCCGTCAGTGGGAACACGGTTGAACTGCCTGCAGTGATAATGTCGCCTGTCACGCTTAGTGGGTCAACATCAGGAAGAATGACGATTTCTGGCTCTTGTGTGGCCTCTGGTGTAGCATCTTGATCTTGTGCAGTAACAACGGGAATAAATAAAACAACTACGAGGAGAAGCATCGCGAATTTTAGAAAGTTGCGATACATGCTATATTGTCCCTTCCACAGAACTCCTGAAACAGTTAGTCAATAGCCTTCTGCAGTAGACCACAATAGGTATAATTCTCGTGAAATAACGCACAACTAAAGCAACTTTAAGGCTTCAGGCCAAGTTTGTTAAAAACCCTTAATAAATGACCATTTAGCAGTCACCGGTTAAGCAGTGGTTGACCTTTCGCTTGTGGAGAGTACAATAGCGCTGCTCATGCACGACTTTGGGCTGAGCAAGAAAGGAACGCGATTATGAACTTGGTCGACTATGGTCGTATATTGATTCGGCGCGGCTGGATTATGGTTCTGCTGGCCATCATCACCGCCGGAGCCGCTTATTTATTCAGCCAACAACAAACCCCAACATGGCGCGCTACCCAGCGAATGCTGATGGTGCCATCACGGACGGACTTTGGTCTAGCGGAAGCGGCTGTTCGTCTATTGGAGAGCCATGTGGCCTATCTAGACAGCAAACTCATCGCCCAACAAGTGATAGACCGCCTAGAGCTGGATATGACGCCAGATCAGCTCAAAAGCGATGTCACGATTGCTTCTAACCAGAACCGTCTAGAAATTCAAATTGATGTAGACATTACTGGCGAGGGAGACATCGCCATTCAACAGGCGGGCGACATTGCCAACGCTTATGGCGACTTGTTGATTGACTATCGCAACGAAGAGAACCAAAAAGCACGCCGCGAAGACCGCATTGAAGCGCGAAAGCAAGATAATCCCGTCATTAGCCTAGTGGGGCCACGCCCAACGATTAATGCTATCGTGGGGGCAGTGCTGGGTATGCTCTTGGGCGGCGTGATTATCTTTGTGCTGGAATATTTGGAAAGCGCAGTCATTCGCCGTCGCGATGATTTAGAGCGGACGCTTGATATTCCCGTGCTGGCCACAGTACCACACAGCGATTAAGCGAACCATCCATATTAAAATCACAAGCGCGGCCTGATTTTCAGCGCCGCGTTTTTGTTATTAGAGCCAAGCCAAGCAATATGCGGTATCATCACTGGCGAAAGCAGTGAAAGCAGAGAATTAGGTTTTTATGTTCGAACTTCATATCAATGAAACAACCTATTTGAGTTATATCGAACCCTATCACGCACCCGCCCTTTACCAGCTTTTGCAGCAAAACCGCGACCATCTAGCGCCCCATGTGCCGTGGGCGGTAAAGGTCAACAATATTGAGACTGCGCGCGAGGTTATCCGTCAATTGCGCACCATGTTCGTATCAGGCGATGGCCTTGGCGCTTTCATCTGGCATAAGGGGCAGCTTGCTGGTTATGTCGGGTTGCATATAGGAGAGCAACGAGATACGGCAGAAATCGGCTATTGGCTAGGAGAAGCCTTCACGGGCAAAGGGCTGGCCACGCTTGCAGCTGAAGCAATTGCGAGTTATGCCTTTCAAGAATTGGGGCTGGAAAAACTTCATATACGCACGAAAAGCGACAACATCCGAAGCATAGCCATTGCTGAAAGGCTCAACTTCTCTTATTTAGAAACTCTCTCTTCAGAAAAAGGCCAGTTCAAAGTTTATCAAATATCCAGAGAGCAATGGCCAAGCAATGGAGATAGGCGCGCGTTTGAGCATCGGATTGATGATGAAATGGCCCTTCGTCTAATAGAAGAGCGCCATGCCACCATGCTATTTCACATCATTGATGAAAACCGCGCCCACCTGCGCCAATGGATGCCGTGGCTAGATATAACGCGCACCCCTGCGGATACGCTGGACTTTATACAACGCTCGCTCAAGCAATATGGCGAGTTTAAGGGTATGAATGTGGGCATATGGTATCGTGGGCAGTTGGTTGGCGTCTGTGGCTACCATGAATGGGATTTCAGCAATCGAAAAACTTCGATTGGTTATTGGCTGAGCGCGGCATACACAGGCAAGGGCATCATGACGCGGGCGGCGCGGGCAATAGTAACCTATGCGCTGGAGACACTAGACCTCAATCGGGTTGAGTTGCGATGTGCGGTGGGGAATGACCGCAGCTGCGCCATAGCCAAACGGCTTGGTTTCACCCATGAGGGCGTTTTGCGCGATGCGGAATGGCTCTATAATCACTTTGTAGACCACAATGTCTATTCTATTCTACAAACAGAATGGCGAGAGCAAACCGCATGACCAAACGCCCGCA
>DAOTWU010000552.1:0-2010 GCA_034435735.1 Anaerolineae bacterium
ACGCTATCGGCACGGCGGTAGGAAATAAAAATGCGCGGCATAAGCAGCCCCATGTTGGATTAATTTATAATTCCATACAAAGTATAAACGAGGTTAGCGCTTAAATCAAAAGATTATACGCCCTCGCGGTGGCTACGGTGTTGGGTAAGCCACGCTGCATATTCATGCAAGCGCTGGATTTGTTTGCTTGTAGGGTGAATGAACGGGCGCACTTTGCGAATTGCATCTAACGCTTCATCAACCGTCATGCCAGTGCTAACTAGATAAGCAGCGGCCATCGTTGGCGCACGCCCCACACCTACACCACAATGCACATATACCTTGCCACCGCGCTCAATCTCATCCGCGATGAAACGCACGCCTTCATCAAGCTGTTCGATAGCAGGCGGGGTATTGTCACGTGTGGCTAAATGCAAATGGCGCTCGCCACCAATCCCCTTTTTCACATCATCATGCCAAGGCTCTCGCATATTGACGACAGCGGTGATGCCTATCAAACGCATTTTTGCCCAACCGCGTGGACGGTGCTGGCCGCCAACAAAAAGCTGTGGTGTTACCATGCTCATTCGATAAACATCATAGCCGCTGATAATGCGGAAAATTTGGCTAGCAAAACGGTATATAATCGCCTGTGGTCCAGTGCGCAGCAGGCTTTGGATGCGGATAAACGGGCTAGGTGGACGTTCTTCAACCATGCGGCAACTCTCCATTCGATTTCGATATGGAAATTAGTGTAGCTGTTTTGCAGGCTGTTTGCAGGGTGAATTAGCGGGTGGCAATTAAATCGCAAGTGGCATGTTGCATGGCATTATAGGGGGGATAGGGTAAGTCTGTGTTGGTGATGATGACTGTCACTGGCTGTTGCCAAAAGTCAAAACATGATGGTTGAGTGCGGATGAGGAAGCCATATTCTGTATAAACGCCAATGTGTTGGCCAAAGTCTAGCTTGCCCAGTTGTGGACGCCCAAACGCCAACCAAAATTCACCCCATGGAATATCTGTATCGAGTGTGACCGAGACGACAACATCATCGCGGATGGTCATCCCACCATACCAGTTCAATAAAGATGGTTGCGCGCCCGTCCATGTCCAATCAATGGCGACGCGACGCATCTGCTGGTCAAGTATATCAACGCCCGCTATCCATGGGTGCGATTGCAAAATATGGGCGGCCTCATCAACTGTAGTGACATATGGCTCGACCCCAAGAAAGCAGGGCGAATCACAATCGATTGGCGCGGTAAATGCTTCATGAAGGGTGCTATAGTAAGCGGTATCATAAGCAAAGAGGCGAATGGTGAATATCATCCCCGCGAACACAGCAATAATAAGGCCGCTAATTTGTATAATCCAACGCGCCATAACTCTGGGTGAATTAAACCAACACTACAGCCAACTATAGCGAGGGGTTCTTGCTGAAGTATAACAGCGAACTTTAGTCAATAAACGTCCGTTGCCATAATTCTAAGATTAGGAGACGTGATAAAAGTTGGATATGTTCTGTTTTCTTAGAAAAATGCCCTTGTACAATTCTTTGTATAGTTGATGGATTGAAATAACCACGTTGCAAAGTTCTATTATCAAGCAATATATCTTTAATACGATCGCTCAATACGGTCTCAAACCATGAGGAAATAGGACTACCAAAGGCTTTTTTAGGTTTTTTTAGCGCCCACTCTGGCAAATATGGTTTCATAACCTGGCGTAAAAGCCATTTATTTCCCTTCGCTTTAATTTCTTCAGGTAAAGATAAAGCAAATTCAATTAACGGTTTATCAAAAAATGGCACTCGTAATTCCAAAGAATGTGCCATAGTCACTTTATCGGAAACTAATAAACCATCAGTAGCTAACCATGTTTTTGCAACTAGTATTTGAATAGCAGTAGTTACATCTGATGCATGTTCAACGCTAGTGTCATAAAGTTTCTGATAAGCTATTTCTTTTTGCTGTACATTCTGCCAATGTTGGTAAACATCTGTTGTATAAAGCTGTTTTCGTAAAAATGAAG
>DAOTWU010000553.1:0-5171 GCA_034435735.1 Anaerolineae bacterium
TTCTCCGCGCCCGTTGTGATTTCACCGATGGCTATTTCTTCTGCTGCGCGGCCACCAAGCGCGGTGTATATCATGGCCATGATGTAATCGCGTGAATAGTTGCGACGGTCATCATCAGGTAGATAAGCTGTGATACCTAGCGCTTGCCCACGTGGTACGATGGTCACTTTTAATACCGGGTCTGCTTTGGGTGTGAGCAAGGAAACCAGCGCATGTCCTGCTTCATGATAGGCCGTAACGCGCCGCTCTTCTTCGTTGGATAGTGGCGGGCGCTCTGTCCCAAGAATGATGCGCTCGAAGGCTTCTGTGAAATCGCTCATTTCAATGCGTTTACGTGAATGGCGCGCCGCTGCAAGTGCCGCTTCATTGGCGAGATTAGCAATATCTGCACCACTGAAGCCAACAGTTGCTCTTGCTAGCGATTCTAAATCGACATCCTCAGCAATGGGTTTGCCGCGTGTATGGATTTTTAGAATGTGCAAGCGGCCATTGCGGTCTGGTAGCCCCACAGTCACTTGACGGTCAAAACGGCCAGGGCGTAATAGAGCAGGGTCTAACACATCGGGGCGGTTAGTTGCGGCCATGACGATAACGCTAGATGTTTGGTCAAAGCCATCCATTTCCGCCAGCATCTGGTTAAGTGTTTGTTCGCGCTCATCATGTCCACCGCCTAGGCCAGCACCACGTTGACGGCCAACCGCATCAATCTCGTCGATAAAGACAATGCTGGGGGCAGCTTTACGTGCGCGGTTGAATAAATCGCGTACACGACTTGCGCCAACACCGACAAACATCTCGACAAACTCCGATGCGGCGATGCTGAAGAACGCAACATTGGCCTCTCCAGCAACTGCACGCGCCATCAGGGTTTTACCCGTACCTGGCGGACCAACTAATAGCACACCGCGCGGGATGCGCGCGCCTAGCGCAATATACTTATCTGGGTCTTTGAGGAAGTCTACGATTTCTTCTAACTCTCGCTTGGCCGCATCTTGCCCAGCGACATCCTCAAATGTCACTTTGGGGCGCTCTTCATTGTATTCGCGTGCTTGAGAGCGACCAAAGCCAAAAACATTGGAAGCTTGACCTTGTGCTCTTCTAGACCACCAGATGAAAAACGCAACCAGCAGCAAAATGGGGCCGAAGTTGATGAGTAGGGCTAATAGTAACGAACCCTCTTGCGGGTCAGATTCTATCTCTACATTGTTCTCAACCAAAAGGTTATGAACGGCCTCTTGGCTGCCTGGTGGTAGTTGTACCGTGAATCGGATTGCGTCGGCTGTGCCGCGGGTAGTGGGTACACGGGTTGCCGATGCAAATAAGCCCTGTAAAGATTCCTCACCTTCATAAACAACAGATTGGACATTGCCTGCCTGTACCTGTTCATAAAAGAATGAGTATGGAATCTCTACAGCTGCTCCACCAAATCCACCAAACATATCTGGCGCGGCGAAAAGCGTCCAGATGATGATAACCAGCAGCAAAACAGGCCATAACCAGTTGCGCCACGGCTGTTGTGGGGGTGGTGGTTGCTGTTGTGGTTCTTGATTGGGTGTTTCTTCATTAGGTTTTTTCGGAAATTGCATTGTTCCTATCGCCTCTGAACGATAGCGGCTCTACTATACGACAGTATAACCTACATCACATAAGAATCGTGCAAACTCTATCTTACAATGGCTGAAAAACAGAAAATCTGTTTGTTCAGTAGTAGCTTCAAGCGGTATAATCAATGCATGTAGTATAACAGGAAGTGGCTCATGTCAAATAGTGAACCCCAAAAAACATCGAACGAACCAGAAAAATCGCAAACAGAAGATGTAACTGCACAACAATCTGCGCCCAAATCTAGCGAAACTGCCGCTGAGGAGAACGCTATTGTGTCTCATGGGCCAAAACCCGCTACAGAAGCCGCCAGTAAGTTAGAGGTGGCTAGCGTGCAAGGAGCGCTAGTTCCTGGTGAAGATGCTAAATCAACACCGGTTGCAACGCCCCCCTGGACTTTACAGCAGTTTTTTAACGGTGAGATAGATTTAGATGCAGAGCTATCTAAACGCTTCCCCACATTGCCCGTTATGTCAGATATTCGCTTCCGTACACTTGGGCAAAGAACTGGACGCAATGTCGCCACACTCTCCACACAGGATCAATCGGCTTCTTTAATTATTGATGCTGACACACCTTCAAAAGTCATACAACTTTCATTCTCATTTGCCTCAATGTTGTCCTTACGTTTTACGATGGATAACTTGAGCGATATGGATCGGGAGCGCTGGTTAGAGTTGATGCACCGCCAGCAAGGTGGCCTGGCTTTTCTTTGGGGGCAAGAGCGTTGGGAGCGTGATTATCTCATTTGCATTTCGCGGCGCTATTACACCAACATTTATGCCTTTTCGCCCCGCTATTACGAGGCAGCAGCCCGATTAACCCCGGGGGTGACGCGCAAATTGCTGAAATGGCTACGAGAGCTTTGGAAAGAAAAGCCGCAAGATAAGCAAGAACCACCGCAAATGCTTTCATGGTAATGTATTTTGAGCGGTTCTGTACAGCGCGGTATTCCCTGTTTATACTGAAGTTTGCTGATTGTTCTATCAGAAAAGATATGCCACTTTATGAACCGCTTGAAAGATGAAACCAGCCCATATTTATTACAACATGCTGATAACCCAGTAGACTGGTATCCATGGGGCGATGAAGCCTTTGAAGTCGCCCAACGAGAAGACAAACCCATTTTGCTCAGCGTGGGGTATAGTGCTTGCCATTGGTGTCATGTCATGGCGCACGAAAGTTTTGAGCATGAACCCACAGCAGAGTTGATGAATCGCCTTTTTATCAATATCAAAGTTGATCGTGAAGAACGCCCCGATGTTGATGAAATTTATATGACAGCCGTACAGGCTTTAACCCGTTCTGGCGGTTGGCCTATGACTGTATTTTGCTTGCCTGATGGCCGCCCATTTCATGGCGGTACATATTTCCCCCGCGAACCTCGCTATGGTATGCCATCTTTCCGCCAAGTTTTGGAAGCGGTTTATGATGCTTATGTCAATCGCCGCGAAGAAGTTGAACGAGCAGCAGAGAGCCTAGCTAATTTGTTGAATCGTGATGTATTGGCAATTGGCGCTTCAACGCCCGATTACGATGCGACAACTTTAGACCAAGCTGCGCAAATGCTGCTCGCCAATTTTGACCGTAATCATGGCGGCTTTGGTGGTGCGCCCAAATTCCCTAATCCGATGAATTTAGAATTTCTTCTCCGAACATATTTGCGCACACAGAATGCAGAGTTATTGCACGCCGTTACATTTACATTGGAGAAAATGGCGCGTGGCGGCATTTATGACCAATTAGGTGGTGGTTTTCACCGGTATAGCGTTGACGCTATTTGGCTTGTGCCACACTTTGAGAAAATGCTCTATGATAATGCCCAACTAAGCCGCTTATATCTGCATGCTTGGCAAGTGACAAAAGAGTCTTTCCATCGCGCTATAGCAGAAGATATTTATGATTATATCTTGCGAGAGATGACTGACCCTGAAGGTGGTTTTTATAGTGCCACTGACGCTGATAGTGAAGGCGTTGAAGGTAAATTTTTCGTCTGGTCAAAAGCCGAACTTGAAGAAATTCTCGGCGATGATGCCCCCATCGCAATTGAGTATTGGGGTATAACAACACGTGGCAATTTTGAGGGGCATAATATCCTCCATGTACCCAATGATGCAGAGACCGTTGCCGAACGCCTACAAATAAGTGTTGATGAGTTGCAAGAGCGATTAGCTCATATTAAAGACAAGTTATTTGCAGCCCGTACACAGCGCGTTGCTCCGTCGCTCGACGATAAAATTCTCGCTTCATGGAACGGTCTTATGTTGGCTAGTTTGGCAGAAGCGGCACGTGTACTAAAACGCGAGGATTATCTCATTGCTGCGGAGCGCGCTGGTGAGTTTATACTCAATCACATGACTACTGATGAGTGGCGTTTGTTCCGTAGCTATCGTCAGGGTAGGGTTCGCTTTAATGCCTATTTAGAGGATTATGCCAACGTTATTGATGCCATGTTAGAGCTATACCAAACGACTTTTGATATGCGTTGGTATCGTGCAGCAGTGCGATTTGCCGATTTTGTATTAGAGCATTTTCAGGCTGAAGATGGCGGCTTTTTCGATACGAGCGATGATCATGAAAAGTTGATTGTGCGCCCGCGTAATCTACAAGATAACGCCACCCCATCTGGCAATGCGATGATGGCCAAACAGCTATTGCGTTTAGCTGCTTATACTGGCGATGGTCGTTATGATGACGCTGCCCGCGGCACATTAGCCAAGCTCACAGAAGCCATACGCCAATACCCGCAGGCTTTTGGAGAGGCGCTGAATGCTATTGACTCACTGATTAGCGGTATAACAGAGGTTGCCTTGGTGGGCAATCCTACTGAGCCGCCAATGCGCGCTTTCCTCGACATATTATCTGCCAGCTATCGCCCCAACGCCGTGATTGCCTTAGCGCGAGATGATACATCTGGAGAAGCAGAAATCCCGCTATTGAGCTATCGCACCCGTGTTGATGGCTTGCCCACGGCCTATGTGTGCCGCCAGTTTACTTGTAAAATGCCTGTAACCGAAGTTGAAGCACTACAAACGCAGTTGAACGAAAGCAGTTGATATGTCTGTATTGAAAGACCGCATTATTTTTGTTGATGTTGAGGCCACATGTTGGCGCGGGCGTCCACCACAAGGGCAGCGTAATGAGATAATCGAAATTGGTATTTGCGAATATGATATTCCCTCGCGGCGCTTGCAAAATAAACGCAGTGTGCTTGTGCGTCCGCGCTATTCCACTATCAGCGCCTTTTGCACTGAACTCACAACACTAACACAGGACATGGTAGATGGTGGTTTGAGCTTTGATGATGCTTGTGCTGTTTTGGAGCGTGATTATCACACGCCAACCACTATCTGGGGAAGTTGGGGTAATTTTGACCGTCGCATTTTCCAAGAGCAATGCCAGCTTTTTGGGGTTGATTACCCTTTTAGCGACCAACATATCAATATCAAACGGTTATTCCAGAACGCCAACCGCCTGCCTTATGCGCCTGGACTAGCACGTGCATGCCGCATTGCTGGTTTAGATATGGAAGGCACACATCATCGCGGCCATGATGATGCGTGGAATGT
>DAOTWU010000554.1:0-4480 GCA_034435735.1 Anaerolineae bacterium
ACATTGGTGCCATATTCCATCATAAGTTTAGTGTGGAAGCTGCCCTGCTTACCAGTAATACCTTGAACAATAACTTTAGAATTGCTATCAAACAGAATTGACATGATTACATAGCTCCCTTCGCAGCTTCAACGGCCTTTTGTGCAGCTTCGGTCAAGGTGCTGGCGCTCACTAGATTGGGGATATTGGCGTCATCAATAATTTGGCGGCCTTCTTTTGCGTTTGTACCTTGCAGGCGAATGACCATTGGCACATTGGGTTTAACCTCTTCGTAAGCAACCAGCAAGCCACGCGCCACATCATCACAACGGGTAATGCCGCCGAAGATATTGATGAGGATAGACTTTACATTGGGGTCGGAAAGAATAATACGCAGGGCTGCTGCCACTTTTTCTGGACTAGCGCCGCCACCAATGTCAAGGAAGTTGGCGGGGCCAATATCATCGCCACCATATAGTTTTGTCATATCCATGGTGGTCATCGCTAGGCCAGCGCCATTCACCATGCACCCGATTTGGCCATCTAGTTTGACATAGCTAATGCCGGCTTCACGGGCTTGGGTTTCGGCTTCTGGCTCATCGGCAATATCGCGCATTTCGGCTAAATCTGGATGGCGGGGCAAAGCGCTATCGTCAATAATCATCTTGCCATCAATTGCCAAAAGCTGCCCTTCTTCTGTAATGACAAGCGGGTTAATTTCAGCCAATTCGGCATCACTAGCAAGGTAGCATTGCCAAAGTGCCATCGCAATTTGAGTAAATTGTTTCCAATGCTCATAAGGCAGGTTGATGCCGCTGGCGATATTATTCACTTGATAGACATGGAGGCCAAAGCATGGGTCAATATACTCTTTAATAATGGCTTCTGGTTTGGTGCGGGCAATTTCTTCAATTTCGACACCACCCTCAGAAGAAGCCATCATGACGGGTTTACCCACGGCGCGATCGTTGGTGATACCAAGATAAATTTCTTGATTGAAGCGTACACCGGGGTCGACTAAAACTTTACGAACGGGGAGGCCTTTGATGGTTTTGCTGAGAATTTCTGCGGCTAGGTCACGAGCTTCCTCAGCAGACTTCGCCAGTTTAACGCCGCCAGCCTTGCCACGACCGCCAACTAAAACTTGTGATTTAATGACGACAAAGCCACCTAATTCTTTAGCAATTTCATAGGCTTCTTCTGGTGTAGTGGCAACTTTGCCACGGGGAATCGGAATACCGAACTCGCCGAAGCGGAACTTGGATTGATACTCATGCAGATTCAACGCAGTGCTCCTTAAATACAGCTTCAACTAACTGAAAATTGTTATACAGCAGTATAAGCAAAGGACCGAGCAGATAGCGCCAAATACAGCCTTATAACGGTAGCTAAAGCAGGTCAATCTCCTCGCTCATAACTTGAATATCTGGGAAAGCGCCATCAATCCAGCGCAACACATCTTCAAGAACGCGTTGTGTATAGGCCGCCGAATTGCTGACAGTCGTAAAAGAGATGAGGGCTACTTGCCATTTATCCTGATGCCCCACCTCGGCAGCTGCTACGTTGAAGGTATTACGCATTCGGGTAAGTAAGGACTTGAGGATGCGGCGCTTATCTTTGAGCGACGACATACCAGGGAGATAAAGTTCAATCGTGCACAGACCTACTATTGAATTTGACATGGTCCGTTATATGTGCAGGCTGCATATTCTATAAATTCAGTCCGCGCACCAGTATACGGCAGGGATGGGCATTCGTGAATAGCAGAGATAAATCATCATGCATTTTGCCCAGCATAAACAGCGTAGTGTGAACGTAGGGCAAGAAAACTGCGCATATATCACTTTTGATTATGATAGAAAGTGATGTTAAGTATAAAAGGGATGCTCTTATGCAAACAGGAAAGCGATTATTTTTCACGTTAGTCGCGCTAGTGCTGATGTTTGGCGCGATTGCTGGCGGGGCAGCAGGGCAAGCTACTGGTGCACCATGGCAAGCATGGCTGTTTGCCCCTGATCCAGGCTATATGGTTAAAGTGGCTTCTGATGGCACAGTGTTGAGTCAATTTGCACTACCAAGAACGACACGTGACACATTGTCGAATGGAGTTGCTGTATCACGCGATGGGCGATATATCGCTTATGTGATTTATCATGACCCTAGACCATCGGGAAGCCCAGATCCATATCGAGTAGATTTAAGCTTGCAAGTTTACGACACGACAGTGAATAGTATTGTCGCAAGCTATACCCGCCCTACTAACCCCGGAGACTATGTCAGTGATAGTCTCTCTCTAGGCAGTTCGCCAATGGTATTTCATCAGAGCAACAGCGCAGTGGCAGTTGGTTTTGGCGTCAATGACACATGGGAATTGGTTGTACTTGATATTCCTAGCAATAGCGTTGCGGCACGGTTAACCTCTACGGATTTAGCAGCGCACGGGTTATCTACTAGCTATAGCGGCTTTTTGAACCCAGTGGTGCAATCTTTCTCTGGTAGTACAATCGACTTTTTAATGATTTTAGTGGGCACAGGCGGCGCTGATAAATATGATGGATTTACCTGGAATATCGCCATGGGTCCAGTTGCGACGAGTACTGTTTACCATACACCCGCCAATGACACATGGCCAACCACCGGGGAAGTTATTGAAGCATATCAAGATTTCAGTTGGCCTAATGCCGGTGGAACATTCCCATTCTTCCAGAAAAACATATTAACCTACTATACACCTGGTGGCAGCCCTACTGTCATTTATAATACGCCCAGCCAATCCATGAGCATGCCTATCTTCATTCAGAACGGGGAACGTATTGGCGTCCTATATTCTAACGAAGACGGTACTGATATAGGCTGGCACTTGATTGAAAAAGATGGGACATGGTTCTCATCACGGTCGGCAAGCCAACGTGTATCCTCATGGATGGGCACACCAGATGGTTTTACATATACATTTACTGGGCCGGGTGGTGATACATTTCTATGGCATCTCAATACGCGATTAAGCAGCATGCCAGATGATCGTGTGTGGGATTCTACTGCATATCCCGGTGATTACTACCGGTTGGTGTGGGTAGGTGCAGCAGCAACCCTCACTATTCCGCCAATCGCCATCACATCAGTCGCCCCAATACCCGTAGTCACTGTGCCGCCAATTGTTGTTGAACCCATTGTGACTGTACCACCAATTGTGGTGCAACCTATAGCAACTATTCCTCCCATTAATGTGCTTCCGATCAATCCCAATCCCCCCCAACAAGGGACGTTAACGGTTGGAGGACAGGCGCAAATTTATACGACTGAGGGCGACACATTGAATATGCGAAGTGGACCAGGGACAAATTATGACGTAGTGGAGCGCCTACAAGCAGGCACACTAGTTACACTGCTTGAGGGGCCGATACAAAGCGGCAATTACACATGGTGGCGCGTGCGAACCACGGGGGGACGAGAAGGTTGGGTGATTGAAGGTCTGCCTGAAGACAATGGCTGGCTGCAAACACTCATCCCCCTTCCCTAAACATTCAAGCGTTACTATTCAGAAGCTCATCTTTCATGATGGGCTTTTTGTTTTTCTGGTAATTGTTGGCAGGTATTGCGGCACGGGCTATACTTCTACAGGGTATTGACAAACACGAATCTGAGTTTTCAGTTGTCCATTTAGCACAACGCTATATACTTAAGCTTATAAATGGCGCAAGAAAATACACAATTGGAGCCATCCTATGTACAAAACATTCATCCGACCATTTTTATTGTTGATAACCCTGCTGATGATAGGAAGTCTGTTGAGCGCGCCTATCGTTGCGCAGGAGAACTTATTGACCAATCCAGGGTTTGAAGCACCCTTTGTCGCCCATCCTGGAGAAGAACCGCGAGAAGTCGCACAAGGATGGGTGCCGTGGCATGTGCCAAGAACTGATGATATGCCTAGTTACCAAAATACCCAGCCTAAATACAAAGAAGCAGCGCCAGATACTTCTCGCATTCGCAGCGGAAGCAACGCGCAACAATATTTTTCAATTTTTGAAGCTCATGATGGCGGCGTATACCAACGAGTAACAGGCATTACACCAGGCACTGAGTTGCGCTTTAGCGTTTATATCTATGTATGGTCTTCCACTTTTAATGACCCTGCTATCAGCGAAGACCCTGGTTCTGTCTTTGTTCAGGTTGGCATTGACCCTACTGGCGGCACAAACGGGGAGAGTAGCAATATTGTATGGTCTACCCCAGTGGAACAATACGATGCCTATCGTGAATATTCGGTTATTGCAACTGCTGAGAGCGATGCAGTGACGGTATTTGTGCGTTCGCGGGTGGCTGGCTTCCCAGTGCAAAATACGCAAGTCAATCTAGATGATGCGGTACTCGCACCAACAACAGGGGGAGATACTCCAGAGCCAGCAACTGACACACCTGAACCAGTAGAGCCGACGGATACATCTGAACCAGCAACTGACACGCCAGCGCCAACGGATACCGTTGAACCAGCGACTGA
>DAOTWU010000555.1:0-3299 GCA_034435735.1 Anaerolineae bacterium
AAGTTCATATCATGGCCAATGATGGCTTTAATTGGAGTAATTTTTTCAAGGGTGCTGCGCAGGTGGCTTTTGTCGTCGGCGCTGGTTATGCAGCTCATCGCGTCCGCGAAAACGAGATTGACCGCCTTGTTGCGCTCCCCTTAGAAGATGGCTTGCGGGTCATCATCCAAAGCGTGCCGCCGATGGATAACGAAAACTGCCTAGACTTTCAACGTCGCCTCGCCGCCCGCGCCCAACACAACCAAAATGCGCAAACCCTGCTCATTATGACCAAGCTCATGGTGCAAGCAGAAAATCAAGTGCGCCAGATACTCGGCCAATATGGCCCGCGCGAAGCCGCCGAAATTTGTGCAGGCGTTCTGCGCACGAAAAACGACATTGAGCAATTCGCCTTTGTCTCCCTGCTCTACTACTTCAGCCAGCGCGATGCCAAAGCGCAAGCGGTTATGGGCTACCTTCAGCAGGGGTAAATTTTTCAACTTAAAGCTTTCACCGCCCTCGTGGCGGTTTTTTATTTGCGGCAGAAGCCCCCGCCTCGCGGTATACTCCACCTAACAAACTATTGCGCTTTACAGAAAATCACAACAAGGAGCACCTCATGCGCTTAGGCATTATGGCCGGCTATTCCGGCGCTAAAATAGAACTTCCTATGGACATGATTAAAGAGGCCGACCGTTTGGGCTATTATGCTGTCTGGACTGCGGAAGCCTATGGCTCAGACGCCGTCACCCCGCTGGCGTGGATTGGCGCACAAACTGAGCGCATCCATTTGGGCACGGCGATTATGCAAATGCCCGCCCGCACCCCCGCCATGACCGCCATGACCGCCTTGACGCTTGACCAGCTCAGTGGCGGGCGCATGTTGCTAGGGCTTGGCCTCAGCGGGCCGCAAGTTGTAGAGGGCTGGCATGGCCAATCCTATGGCCGCCCCCTCACCCGCACCCGCGAATATGTGGCCATCATCCGCCAGATTTTCGCCCGCGAAAAGCCGCTAGAGTTCGACGGCAACTATTACCAAATCCCCTATCATGGCGAGGACGCCACCGGCCTTGGCAAGCCGCTGAAGAGCATCATTCATGGCCGCCCCGATATTCCCATCTATCTCGCCGCCATTGGGCCGAAGAACGTCGCCCTCACTGCCGAAATTGCCGATGGTTGGTTGCCTATCTTCTTCTCACCAGAACGGTTTGATATCTATAAGGAAGCGTTAGAAGAGGGGTTCGCCCGCGCTGGTGGCGGTAAGGGGCTGCACAACTTCGATGTTGCGCCCAGCGTGCAAATCGTGCTCGGCGATGACCTGGAAACCTGCTATAACGCCGTCCGCCCCGTTCTGGCGCTCTATATTGGCGGCATGGGCGCGCGTGGCAAAAACTTCTACTTTGACCTCGCCTGCCGCATGGGCTATGAAGGCGCCGCCCACGACATTCAAGACAAATATCTCGCTGGCGATAAAGCGGGCGCGGTGATGGCCGTACCAGAAGCGCTGATTGACGATGTCGCCCTTGTCGGCCCAGCAGACCGCATCAAGGAGCGCATCTCTCGCTGGAAAGATAGCCCCGTCACCACGCTCAACCTGATGACCTTCGATATTGAAGCTGTGCGCCTGATGGCCGAGTTAGTGCTCTAGTGCGCATCACAATGGGGGCAGGCCTTGCCCCCGCCTGTAACCCATCCCCCCGCCGCACGTATATATAATGAAGACCTGCACCTATCCCCTACGGGCGGATGGTGCTATAAATACGCGCGTCTTATATAGCGGCTTAATGGTAGGAAAGGAATTCGGTTATGCGGAAATATGGCTTCTGGCTCATCATCATCGCCCTCATTGTCATTGCGCCCGCCACGGCACAGGATGCCCCGCGCTTGACACCCCAGCGCATCACCACAGCGCAAGCGCTCATTCCTGACGGCGTGGAAGTTTTCGCCGTCACCCGCCTAGATGCGCCTTTTCGCCAGCAACTAGAAGCGCTCGCCGACCATATTTCCCCCACCCTGCCGCCAGACCTTAACCAGACAGAACTATCACTAGAGTTCATCATTCGTCTGATTGACCCCACTGCCCAATACCTCGACCCTGTTGTTCTCAGCCAGGCGCTCGGCATCGCCCTCGATACGCTAGAATTCTATGGCGCGGATATGCTGGCCATTGGCGCAAAAGACATGACCAGCGACGACCCGCAAATTTATATCGCCGTCCCGCTCGATACAACTCTAGGCCGCTTCGTCCAGAACATTTTCGCCACGGCACTACTCGGCCAGCACGATGGTGGCCAGCCGCTCGATGATGGCACAATCTACCGCGCAGCCACCTTGCCCGTTGGCCTGTACTTCGGCACGCAAGGCATCACGCTCGCCGTAAACGCGCCCGACTATTCGCCACAAGCCCCCACATTAGCCGAAAACGCCGCCATCAGCCAAGCCATCGCCAGCCTGCCCGCAGAAGCTTATGACCTGCTCGCCTTTTTCGATACGCCCGCCTTCATCCCCGACCAGCTTTACCGCGAAGACCGCGCTATTATGAGCGCACTCGGCCTCAACCCAGAGACCATCCAAAGCGCCGCGCTCGGCATCCTGCTCGATGACATGCGCGCCCTGCTCATTGACACTGTTCAGCTACGCGATGGGGAACGCCTCATCACCCAAACGCATTCTGAAGCGCTGGCAACTTATGTCCCACCAAACGCCGCCCTCACCCTTTTCGCCCACGACTTGCGCCTGTTTGTTGGCCTTGCCGCCGACCTCGTCGCCAGCCTAAGCGCCACCAGCAGCCGCGAAACGATTGAGGAAGATTTTTCCCGCACGCTGCAAGCGCTGCTCGGCATTGATTTATATGGCGATTTGTATTCATGGAGCAGCGGGGATTATGCTTTCTTCCTCAACAGCGCCCCACAAACGCCCACCGACCAGCCACTCATTGACGCACTCCAGCCCGGCCTTTTGCTAGAAGTCACCAATAGCCAGCAAGCGCAAAACCTGTTCGACCACTTGCAAAGCACCCTACCTGATAGCGCTGTATTTGGCGAGGATGTCACCATCGAAACTAGCCAGCTCATGACACCCGCCCCGCGCCCTGCCCTGCTATTCCATACCGCAGTGGGTTCGTTTTTGCTCGGCACAGATGAACGCCTGTTTTTCCTGCTAGAGCGCAATATCGGCCAAACCGTTTTCAGCGACGCCCCACACCTCAACCAAAGCGCGCCCTACCGCACCGCCCGCCCTTACCGCTTGGCCGCGCCCCTCGCCTCGCTCTTCCTCATTGGCGATAGCGCAACCCAAACCGCCCAGTGGCTACTGACGCT
>DAOTWU010000556.1:0-11803 GCA_034435735.1 Anaerolineae bacterium
CGAGAAGCGCGGTTGTTCTTTTAAGTGCGCATGTATCCATTGTTGGAATTTATGCGCCTTGAACACACGGTGACCGGTGAGCATTTCATAAAGGACAGCACCAAATGAATAAATATCTGATCGTGGGCTAACATCTTCTGCTTTACATTGCTCAGGCGACATATATGCCGGCGTGCCAACTAACGCCCCTGCACGGGTTAAACGGTCTGCCTGTTCATCGCTGCTGGTTTCTTCAATCTCAGCATCTTGCTCTGGCACAGCGGCAATATCCAAGCTGTTGGCCAGTCCAAAGTCCGATACTTTGGCAATGCCTTCATGCGTGACTAGAATATTGCCGGGTTTCAGGTCTCGGTGCACCAGCCCCGGTACTTTATCAACTGCGTGGCGCATGGCCAGTGCGATATGGATAGCAAATAGGACGGCGCGAGGCAAATTAACGCGCTTGCGGTCAATCCAACTGCGTAAATCGGCCCCCATCCCCTCTGGCCCGCTGACATGTTCCAAAATAATGTGTGGGCGATTATTGAAGTTTTGCACTAACCGCGCTTGAACAATATGAGGGTGCTTTTCTAGTTGAATCCAAGTCAGCGCCTCATTGATGAAACGAGAGACAGCGCGTTCATTATCTAATAATCGCGCTTGGAAGCTCTTTATCGCCACAGGTTCACGCAGTTCATGGTCATAGCACAGGTAAACCACACCCATACCACCCCAACGAATGTCCACAACCTCATAGCGCCCTTCGATGCGGTCGCCGATATTGAATTCATCTTCGCGCTCCTCTGGTGGGGGCGGGCGGCGGGCGGATTGGGGCGCTTCTGGTGATTGTAAAACTTGGGATTCAACTTCTATCGACGAAAAGTCCGATTCAAAACCGTCTTCGTGCTGTGTTTCGCTTTGGCCTTCAACAACTTCAGCCGAGAGGTAGCCAGTGCTTAAATCGCGGGCAACCTGTGTTCGGGATGATTCACTGAGCATAATTTCGCTGGCGCCAGGGTAGGCTTGGGTGCGCTCAAAGTCATCTTCATCATCCCCCTTGCCAGCAATTGCATCTATCTGCCGAGTTGCGTCATATTGGTTGGCATATAGCTGGAGTACCCGTAAAACGGTATCGTGATGAGGTGGTTGTTCCAGTTTATCATCATGGACATCGCTGATGGCATATAGGGCAATGGCGGCATTGCGGGGGGTGGGGTTCTTCTCCACACATTCGATGACCCAATGGACATAGCGGCCTAATGCACGATTGGCGAGTTTACGGTCTACGTCATTTTGTGCCGCTTGCATAGCACGGCGGTAGGCGATGAGGGTTTTTCCGACATAGAAAACCAACAACCGCCCATCTTGTGAAATGGATTTTTGGGCGCATAAGTCGCCTAAAACAAATAAGTCATTAATGTCATCACGGCGCAATGCTAAACGGCCTAATTCACTGATGTCCTTATCGGGGTCGCTGGCGAAAATATCGATACGGTCTTCTTTACGCCGCCGCCGTAAAAGTACACGTTTTTCATCGTCGCTAATTGGTAGCGGGCGCCGCCCTGTTTGTGGTACCTCGTTTCCCATAAATGTGTTCAGCCAATCCGTTCAGAAGCCCTATACGCTCTTGCCAGACACCTAGAATGCTATGAGTTGTGTGTAAATATCAAGTTTGCGCTTCGCGTTCGAATGTCAATATATCGCCCTGTGCCTGTGCGATGATAGTATCGCCTCGCTGGAATTTACCTTCCACAATCGCATTACTCAGAGGACGAGTGAGCAATCTATCGATTGCCCGACGTAATGGCCGCGCCCCATTTTCTGGGTCATAGCCAGCATCAAGGATAATATCCCGCGCATCATCGCGCAATGTCAATTGTAATCCCTGATCGCGTAGACGCTCGTGAAGTTCCTCAATTTGCAAATCGAGAATTTTGCTCAACCGTTCGCGGTCTAACGGGCGGAAAGTGATGACTTCGTCAATACGGTTCAAAAATTCTGGGCGAAAATATCGATTGAGATGGGCAGAATAATCGGGCATTTCATCCCGTGCGCCAAAGCCCATGGCCTTATTGGCTTCTTGTGTGCCGATGTTGCTCGTCATGATGAAGATAGAGTGACGGGCATCTACCGATCGCCCATGAGCATCGCTCAACCGCCCTTCATCGAATACCTGCAGGAAAATGTCAAACACTTCGGGTGCGGCTTTTTCAATCTCATCCAATAGCACTACACTATAGGGGCGACGGCGCAACCCATCGGTTAACTGCCCCCCTCGACTTGTATCCTTATAACCTGGTGGAGAGCCAATCAACCGCGCCACTGTATGCGAATCGTGGAATTCGGACATATCCAGCCGCAAGATAGCCTCTTCACTACCAAAGATGACCGCAGCTAAGGCGCGGGCTAACACGGTTTTACCAACGCCAGACGGCCCAAGAAACAGGAATACCCCAACGGGCCTATTCGGGTCACCCAATCCTGCACGTGCTGTGCGAATGGCATCCGCTACAGCGTGAACCGCTGGATCTTGCCCGACAACATAGCGGAATAGCGCCTCCTCTAAGTTACTGAGGCGTTCGCGTTCATCTTGTGTGAGGTCTGCAACGGGGATGCCCGTCCACTCAGAGAGGACAGCGGCAATATCGTTAGGTTGCACCAGCATCGCATCATCAATGGAAATATCGGGGTGAATGCTCCGAATAGTGACGCGGGTGCAAGCCTCATCGAGTAAGTCTAGCGCCTTATCTGGCAAACGGCGGTCAGGGATATAGCGTACAGAGAGACGTACCGCTGCTTCTAATGCTTCTTGGCTGATGGTGACACCATGATGTTCTTCGAGCCGTTCTCGTTGACCTTTCAGAATGGTGATGGTGTCCTCTTCGCTTGGCTCTTCAATATCAATCGTGCGGAATCGGCGGTCTAACGCTGGGTCTTGGGCGATAGCACGGCGGTATTCCTCATGTGTTGTCGCCCCCACGCAGACAATTTCGCCTCGCGCTAGCGCTGGCTTGAGGATGTTGGCCGCGTCTAGATTGCTATCTATTGTATCGCCTGCGCCAACAATTGTGTGGATTTCGTCGATGAATAGAATGACGTTGCCAGCGCGTTTGGCCTCTTCCACAATACCCACTAGCCGCTCTTCAAATTGCCCGCGCAAGCTAGTGCCAGCAACCAGTGTGCCGATTTCAATTTGCACAATTCGGCGGTCTCGTAGCGATTCTGGGGCTGTGCCAGCATGAATGGCATAAGCCAGCCCTTCGACTACGGCGGTCTTGCCAACGCCTGCATCGCCTAGTAGCAGCGGGTTATTTTTCTTACTACGCGCTAGCGTTCTGGCTAAAGCGCGTATTTCTCGTTCGCGCGCAATCGCTGGGCCAATTTTACCCTCAGCGGCTTGCGCTGTCAGGTCGCGCCCATATTTATCGAGTAGGGGGGTGGGGATGGCTTTTTCCTCACCGTTGGCTTTCTTCCATTTGGCAGAATCGCCATCTTGGTTATCTAAAAAGTCATCGGATATATCGAGAAAGCCGAATAGGTCACTATCATCCTCATAGCCGCCCTGTTCTAAAATCAGGTCATCTTGCTCTTCGGCAATGAGCTTTTGCAGCCAGTAATTCAGGTCAAACCCCATATCGACGAGCTTGCGTACTGGCACACCTTCACCCTCTTGCAATAGCGCCATGAGCACATGCTTTTCCTGGACAGTTCTTTCTTCGTCTTGCTCTGCCAGGAAAATAGCCAGCGAAAGTACCATTTCTGTGCGCGGGGTTAATGGCAAAACTTCATCGAGTGGTCCATCGCTGATACCCACTTCGCGCCGTATCTCATTACGCACTTGCCGCGGGTTCATGCCTGCTCGCCGCAATAAACGCGCAGTTGGGCCATTCTCATTACGTGTTGCGGCTATAAAGATATGTTCGGTGCCGATGTAGTTGTGTCCAAGGCGGCGTGCTTCTTCTGCCGCACCGCTCAAAATTTCGGCACAACGTTCTCTTATTTCTTTTTCAGGGATATCTGGCGAAGGTGTCACGTTCGCTCTACTTCCTTACTTTGGTCTACAAATGGACGCTGTCTGCCCTTTAGTATAGCGCACATTACGCCTAAAATCCCCCTTTTTCAGCCTTATATCAACCAATTTAGAGCGATTTTAGGCGGGATTGCATCGTTCTATTTTTCAAACGCCATCTAATCGTTATAATAAGGACATTCGATTAGGCGAACCTGCGATAATGGAAAAAATTCGATGCCAATTAATGACCCACTGATAGGCCAAAAATTAGGGGATTATATTATACAAGATGCTATCGGCTCTGGCGGCATGGCGCGTGTGTATAAAGGGTATGACGAAAAGTTAGACCGGCATGCTGCTATTAAAGTCATTGAGCCACATCTGATTGCCAGTGAATTTGAGGAAGAGTATCGGGAGCGCTTTTTAAGAGAAGCCCGCGCGATTGCTCGCCTTAATCACCCCAACATTGTTGGTATTTATCAGTTTGGACAATACGAGAACTTATATTACATGGCGATGGCCTTTATTGAGGGCAAAGATTTGCGCCAAATTCTCAAAGAGCATAACCAACGGGGCGAGCGCATTTCGGAAGAGATGATCATTAGCGTCATCCGCGATATTGCCAATGCTTTAGATTATGCACACTCGCAAGGTGTTATTCACCGTGATGTGAAACCATCTAATATCATGGTACAACCCGATGGCCTCGCCGTGCTCACCGATTTTGGTCTGGCCTTGAACGCGGTTGAGGGTACAGTGGGTAACACTTTCGGGAGCGTGCATTATATCGCGCCAGAGCAAGCGGTTTCTTCTGCACAGGCCGTACCACAAAGCGATATGTATTCGTTGGGCGTTGTGCTCTATGAGATGTTGACGGGGCGCGTGCCTTTTGAAGATGCTTCTGCGATGAGTGTCGCCCTCAAACATATCAGCGACCCACCGCCGCCGCCCAGTCACATGAATCCTGATATTTCTCCCGCTGTTGAACAAGTTGTTGTCAAAGCGCTGGATAAAACGCCCCAGCTACGTTTTGAAAGTGGCGCTGCGTTTGCCGATGCGTTGGAAGCAGCTTTTAAGGGCGTTGGTACAGCAACCACAAAACCAGCGATGCGTGCGGCTACCCCCGTGACAAGTGGAGAAACTTCTCCCACCTTGCACGCAGTAGAAGGTTCGATGCCATCTTCATCTGACCCCAGCCGCCCATCACAGCCTGATGCAATGCAACCCCGTAGCCGTTGGCCTGCCATGATATTTGTTGGAATAGTGATAGCGGTTATTCTCATCGGTTCTTTATTGCTGATTGACAATGCCAATCGCAACGCCAATGCGACGGCTACGGCTGTGGCTTTTCGGGCGACATCAACCGCCGATGCCATTATTGCAGCCACAGGCACACAAAGCGCGATCGATGCAGCAACGGCAACGCAAGACGCTATTGATGCGGCAACTGCAACACAAAATGCGATAGATGCCGCGACAGCGACAGCGCAAGCCAGACAAACTGCCACTGCTGCAGCAAATGCCACAGCGACAGCGGAAGCCCGCGCAACGGCGACAGCAGCGGCGAATGCTACTGCTACAGTTGTGGAAGCGGCGCGCCAAACCGCCACTGCAGAAGCGATAGCTACGGCAACAGGTATTGCGCGGCTAGCACAAACAGCAACTGCACAAGCGGCGGAAATCGCTACGGAGATGGCGATTATTGATGCCACATCAACGGCGCTTGCTGTGCCAATTATCGCTGCTACAGCTACTTTCACACCCTCACCAACGATGACGCCCTCGCCAACGTTGACACCAACGCAAATCCCGCGCGTTGATAATTACCAACCAGGAGATGCGCAGGTACTTTTGCTTTACGATGGCCGCACGTTGGTTCTTATTAACCGTGACCCTGAAAATAATGTGAACATTGCGCCGCTTTACTTTGTGCAGGATCGCGAAAATGAGGATGGACAAGTTGAAGAAATAGTCTTCGATGTCAATCAAGGCATATGGACGAGTAGCGGTTTTGATTTGCGTGCAGTGCCGCCGTTGGCCTGCTACCAGACATGGACATTACTCCATCGTAACTTGCCGCGGACAGACCCGCCAGCAGATGTTTGCCGTTCACGGCGTGGCACGGGGCAGACTTCACGTGATTTCTGGCTGAATGAGGATACCAGTGTAACATTCCGTGTGATGCGCGGTAGTGATGTGCTGGCGGTATGCCCGACGCAGCGACCTGAATCCTTTACTATTCGCTCTTGCGCTGTGGATGTGCGCCGCCGCTAAAAACTACCCATCATTGAGTGTAATTGTCGGGGCAGGGGTATGATTACTCTGCCCCGTTTGTATGCTTACGGATGCTATAGCTAGGGCAATTGCCAACGCCAGTAATGCTATGACCAGTAATATGAAAATGCGCCGCCGTCTATCAGGCAATTTGCCAGGGTAGGTCATGTCATCAAGGCGGCCATGTTCCAACAACCAGCGCTGTAAAAGCCCTGTGGGTAACCATAAAGCATTTTGCCCACCATAGACAATCTCTCGATATTCTAGGCTGCGGATAGCGGCATGGATTGCTGGCACATCTAGCGGGTAGTCCGTTTCAATTAACCACCGTTCAATCTCGCGTGCATCTAAGGAACGTTTAGGATTGTTGTATAACAAGTGGCTTAGTGCGGTTAAAACCAGTCGCTCATTGCGTGAAAGCTGTTGCCACATTGCCCGAAAGTCAATATCGCTCTCGTTATAAACTTGCTGGGCAATATCGCGTATGGCCGTGCTGTTAATGTCACCTTGCTGTGCCAATCGCTCTCCAAAACGCACCAGCAACAAAGGATAGCCACCAGCAGCTTGATGAATAGTTTGTGCCATGCTATCAGGCAGGCCAGCATGGTAGCAGCGCAACAACTCTGCGCTGGCGTCAAATTCCAGGTTATTCAGGCGTATGAGGTGGTTGGGGTTAACGATTGGTGAAAATGCATCGATGTTAATTTCTTGCGCCGCGTCAATTGTCAGTACAATACCTAGATTGGTGTAGGTTTCCAGCAAATCGTGCAAATAAGAGAAAAAATCCATCGGAAGCGCATCGCGAATGATGGCTTCTACCAATGTTTCTGCATCATCGAATAGCCAGATAAGGCGGCGGTGACGGCGGATAATCTGCATGGCAATGGGCAGATATTCATCTTTCAACCATTGGCGCACATCAGCAACGGGCAATTCTGGCAGTCGTGTGGTGTTGAGTGACATGGCTTCCATTTGTGCCGTTGTCATCTCTGCTAGCGCCCGTAATAACCCATCCTCGCTTGATGATGCCGCATCTCCTAATGCCAGATAAACGGCGATGACATCCTCTCCCAGATTGCCCTCAGCATAGCGAAGTAGTGCGGTTTTGCCTGTACCTCGCCAGCCGCTAAAGCACAGAGCAATTGGGGCGGGGCGGTCTAAAACGTATTGTTGGAGTAAGTTCAATTCTGCAGACCGACCGGCAAAAATAGGCGCTGGAGTAATATCGTTTTCTTCAAAAGTCTCTAATTCATTCATGGCGTTAAGTTTACACCATACCCCATAACTTCGCTGTATAAATTTGTTTGAATCGGCTTAGTGTTCAGTTCTTCTAGCGAGTTGGTGAGGAACAAGCGAAAAGTCAACCAAACCCAACCTCTACCTATGCGCAGGGCTGTGTATAATGGGGTGAGATACGCCCATCAGGAGCATGGAACGGATAGGGGAAGAGTTCATGACATCCACAAGACAGCCGCGCGTTATTGCCCTTGTTGGTATGCCGGGGTCGGGTAAGTCGCTATGTGCACAGCATCTACAAAAACGCGGCTTTTTTCAATTTCGCTTTGGCGGGATTATCTGCGACGAAGTAGAGCGTCGGGGCTGGCCAGTTAATCCACAAAACGAACGCATTGTCCGCGAAGAATTACGCAGCATAGAAGGCATGGATGCTGTTGCTAAGCGGGCATTACCCACGCTAAAAGAGGCGTTGGAACAATATCCAATTATCGTTATTGATGGTCTATATAGCTGGACAGAATATAAAACCCTCCGCCGAGAGTTGGGCGATATTATCACAGTTATTGCGATTGTCAGCCCGCGCCATAAACGGTATGAACGTTTGGCTAATCGCCCAGAGCGCCCCTTAACCCGCGAGGAAGCAGAAGAGCGTGATTTCAATGAAATTGAATCGTTGGAAAAGGGCGGCCCTATCGCTATTGCTGATTACACATTGGTGAATGATGGGGAAATTGAAGCGCTATTGGCGCGTTTAGATGAAATTGTGGATGCGTTGGTGCAGCAAGCCCAAAGCGAAGAACAAGCCGCGCAATAAAAACACTGAATTTCTGTTGGGGGCTAATTGCCCCCTTTTAGCTTATTCCTTCCAACAGCTCAATGACTTTTGCTCGCAAATACCCCGCTGTCATATCGTTAAAATCGCAAATAAAAGTCGCATCATCCATATTTTTCAATATATCAAGCGCAATTTGCCAGTGTTTTGCTGCTTTATCTAGCGCCCCTGTTTGTGCTTGTAAGTTGCCTTGCATAAAGTGGGCTAGAGTATGGCGGTTATCACAATATAAAGCTGCTTGTAGTGCTTTTATGGCGTCTAGAAGATGACCACTTTCAAGATGGAGCAAAGCTTTAATATAATGAGCATCGGCCAGTAGTGGGTCTGCATGTAGCGCTGCATCCAAATGTGCATGTGCTTCTGGCATGGCCTGACGATTAGCAAATAATGATGCAAGGAGTGCATGACCGCGCGAATGATGAGGGTGTAGCGCCAACAATGCCGCTAAAACTGCCTCAGCTTCGTTGTTGCGGTCTTCATGAATGGCCATAACCGCCGCCTCATAAGCAGGTTCGGGTGCGTTGGTTGCGTGGGGCGTAACTTCTAACTCACGCGGTTCGGGCGGGTTATATGTCACTAACTCATGAGGTGCGTCATGCTCTTCTTGGGGCTTCTGGTATACCACTGCACCATAGAAAAGATGGGTTATCCAGCGCTCTCGTGGACCACGAAGTGCCTCGCTCTCCCCTAAAAACAGCCAACCACCGGGTGCTAATGTGTTATAGAGGATTTCTTCTGCGCGCTCAACTTGCTCTTTACTGAAGTACAGCAATACGTTACGGCAAAATATGATATGTGCCTGTGCGATGGGGGGCGTATCCAATAAGTTGCGGGTATAAAACCGCACCATATGGCGAATCGTAGGCTTAAGCTGGGCATAATACCCTGTTTGCGCTGCGGGTTCAAAGTAGCGGGCGATAAATAACTCATCTGTATGGCGGAAAGACCACTTGCGATAAACACCCTCGCGCGCTTTGGCTAGCATCGCGCTATTCAAATCGCTGGCGGTGATTTTGCTCTGCTTGATAAGCTGGGGCGCTGTTTCATAAAGTGTGATGGCTAAAGAATAGGCTTCTTCTCCTGTCGCACAGCCAGCGCTCCAGATGTTGAGGGCTGTTGCATTTTGTGATAGTTGCGGGATGATGCGCTCTCTTAACAGGCGAAAATGTCTTTGCCCGCGCATAAAATACGTTTCACCAATGGTGAGCGCATTGATGAGCCTTTGCCAAATAGCGCGGGTAATAGGGGAATTATCTAATCGTTGCAAATATGTGGCTATATCGCCTTGCGAAAAGCGCTCCAGTAAATCTGGAAGGTCATTTTGAAAAAAAGATGCGCTGAGTCCGGTGCGTGCTTCAATGAGTTGGCTGGCTTGGCGAATGAGATAGCTCTGGTTGGTGGCGGGCATGGTTTTCTTTAATTCCCTCTGTTGGTATATTATAACCTTAATGCTATTGCAGGTCGATAAGGATTTGCCTGCAGTTATTCAGCGCTAAATTGACAATACTGGCGTGGCTTCTTATACTCGCTGTGAGTATCACTGCAATCGGTGTGAGTTTCACACCTATGGAGGGAAAAACTGTGCGCCCATTACTCGTTACGATTGGCTGTATATTATTACTGGCAACTTCATTTGTCAGTGCTCAAAATGGCACGCCGCAACAGGGCGACCCTCCGGTGGCTTCGCTCATCACTGTTTCTGAGCCAGATGCAGATGGTATTGTGACCATTAGCGGCCCTGCTGGTGCGGTTTTTCCCGGCGCAGATGTCGCTATCCGCAATCTCTATACGGAAGAAGTGGTTTATACAACAGCAGGTATTACCGGTGCTTTTAGTGCCCGTATTTATGGCCCTGGTCAAACGCCGTTTTGGGTGAGTCCGGCAGAGGATATAGATACCGCGCAACGCGGCAAGCCCGGCTCATTGCCAGGTGGCCCTGGTACAATTGTTTATGGCAATGTGAGCATTCCGTCATTACCGTCGCCCGTCACTCAATTGCGTATTGATGGCCAACTCGCTGATTGGGTTGGGTATCAACAGGCTTCTTTAGGCGGGGAAGACGTGGCGGTTTGGGCGCTTCGTAACAATGATTCCCTCTATATTGCATTAGATACGGCTGAATTGCCGGAGAAATTCGCCAAACTCAGCATCACTATTGTTCAATCTAATACCACCTATTCCTACACTTTAGACCCACGTATTCAACAAGGCGCAACCCTTTCACGAGTTGACCCGCGTCCGGCGGAATTAGACACATTGCCCGCAGTTGGCGCCATAGACGCGGCCATTGAAGTGCGGATTCCGCTCACGTTTAATACAAATGCTGAAATAATTTTTGATAGCTGGAGCTTTTTAGACGACAAAGACCGCCCCCTGGTGGAAACGTCTATCGGTGTTAGCGTGCTAAGCGTTGAAGAATTTGATGGTATCGTTTATCCATCTGCCCCGCTTGGTGTAGATGCGCAAAAGTTCTATATAGCCGGTCCGCTTGGCGGTGGTAGCGGGCACTGGTGGGCTAACGGGCGCGCCTCTACTTTACAGTTAACGGCAGGTGATAGCTGGGTTTTGGAGTTGAATACCGTTATGGAAGCCCAAGACCTGGACGCATTGCCATCAGACGTACGCATGATTGTGCAATTAGGCCTACAGCCAGTGACCAACGGGGCTGGTGAGCAGGTGGCTGGCGGTGTGAATAACAATAGTGGCTGGTCAAGTGTGCTCACACGTACTGGATTGGCGATTGATAATATACGGGGCGATTTCGTCATTGGAGAGGCGGTTGTGCAGCCGCAAGAAATTGTGCGGCGCGGGGATAAACTCTATTTCCCCTTACGCTTCACTGTTCAACTTCCTCCCGATTTGCCAGATGGGCTCTATGTGCCCCATATTCTAGGCTTCGTACAAGTAGGGGATAATGCACCAATTCCATGGCATGAGAACAATCCACTTGGCACGGGCGATGCTGCATCACGTGTGCGTCCAGTGCGTCTCCCGCTTACGTTAACTGCTGGGGTTGTAGAAAATCCGCGCTTGCTTTGGGCATTGCTCTTTGACCAGCCATCGGATGGTAGTCGCGGCATTTTGCCACAAGAAGACATAGCGCATTCGGCATTATCGAATCGTGTACGTTTCAATAGCCCGACATATATTCTTCCACCTGGCACATATCCCATAGAGCCTTATTTGCCGGGGCAAATGCCTAACGCTTATGATAGTAGCGGCGCGGGGGTTTTGCCGCTTTTGCTCCCTGGTGGGCGTTTATCCGCTGCTATCCTCAAACCAGATGGCGAAACAGATGATTTAGGCAGTGTTGCCATTGTTCAGTCACAGCTTTCTACATCTGCTGATGATGAAGCGCGGCGTTTTGGGGCGCGTGGTGTGGTCGATATGCTGCGTTTGGCCTCGCTTAATCGCCAATTCAATGCCTATAACTTTGAACAATATGGTGAATATACCATCACTTTGACGGG
>DAOTWU010000557.1:0-3564 GCA_034435735.1 Anaerolineae bacterium
CATCATAGCCAATTGTGGCAAAGCTGCCACCCGCCTCGCGGATAGATTGTGCGGAAATATCCAGCACTAACTGGTAACGATTGACTTCCCGTACTGCCCAGCGCAACATTGCTTCTACCGGACGGTCTGCGCCTGGTTCAAATAGCAATGGGTTAAGCCCCATGATGATTTGTAGATAGTCAACATGTTGACCAAGTTCACGCCAATGATATGGGCCGGTATACCAGATGCCGTCACGCGGTTCTGCTGCTGGCACAACAACGCCCAGCCTTAAACCTGCTTGGTGTAAATACTCGCTTAAATCACTGATAAATGTGGTGAAATTCTCGCCAACATCATCCGGTAGGCCGCGAAAGTCGATGATGACGCCATCGAAGTTTTGTGCAGCCGCGGCGATATTGCGCACAAGGGTATTCCGTGTTGTTGTGTTATTGAGTACTGTGGTGATAGTTTCTGTGTCTAGGGCGCGCGGGTCACTGAAGTTGCGGATAACTGGCATAATTTTATAGCCCTGATTGGCTTCAAAGCCGGGTGCTAGACTGCCGGTCAATGTGCCAGTGAGGGTTGGCTGCAAGCCCGCCGGCGCGACAATGGTCGCCAGTTGCCCGATTTCTGGTGTCAGCATTTGGGTGATATTGATTGATGCGATGACTATTGGGTCTAATGGCGTTGCCTGAAAAAGTGCCAGCCGTTGCGGTACGTTCTCCACGAGTGCGATGATTTTATTACCCTCAATAACACTCGGCAGAAATTCCCAGCGTTCACTTTCTTCATACCAGCCATATAAGTCCAGCACATCGGTTGAGGGCGCGCCTTCGGGAATATCGACAGTGAGCGATACCTGTGGCGGTGGTGTGCCTGTTGTTGCGATGTCATAGACGCGGCTTTGTAAAGCCAAGTAGGGAGGCACTGTATTTTTCGCCAATGTTACCCACTCTGGGCCGCTATTGTTTTCAAATTCCAGCAAGCTCACTGATGAGATACGCACGCCAAAATCGCCCAATGGGCTATCTTCTTGAATCGCCACAAGCAGACCATCCACAGGCAAGCCCTCGCCAGCCTGCAACATGGTAAATTGTTCACCAAAAAGGCGGTCATAGATGCTGAACGGTGGCAAGAATAAGCCCACTATCACCAGAACAGTGACGATGAACGTTGTGATTAAAGCCCCAAGCCAACAGCCGATATTGCCATTTCGGCTGCTTTCGGGCATCGTAGTCATAGGGGATACTTCACTAACTTCAGATAATTCGCGAAATTCTTCAAATTCTTCTGTCATAGCCCATCCATATACTGCTTGAATACAACCCTGATATGTAGGTGTTGTTAGGGGTTGATTATACCAGTTTCTGCCCGCTGCTCTATGTAGAATTAAAAGACGATTAGCCTACGAATAATAAAGGGTATGAGACACCTATCCCATACCCTTTGCACTTAGTTATATGTGATATGCACGCTATTTACGCACTTTTGCACCAAGTTGCTTTTCAACCGATGACATAATGCGCTTGTGGACTTTTGCCACCTCTTTATCGGTTAAGGTGCGCTCCATGTCGCGGTAGGTGAGGTGATAGGCAAGGCTTTTATATCCCGCCTCGATGTTATCGCCTTGATAGACATCGAATAGCTCTACCTCATCCAGTAAGCGCCCACCAGCTTTGCGGATGACGGTTTCCACTTCTGCGGCGGGCATATCTACTGGCACAAGCATGGCAATATCTTGCAAAACGGGCGGCGTTTCCGGCAGCGGTTTCACCGGATGGCGGTCGTTCAAATGAGCGAGTAGGACTTCTAAATCCAACTCTGCTAGGTATATCGGGTCAATGCCATCTAACTCTAGTGCCATAGCCACGCGAGGATGTAACTCCCCAAATGTGCCCGCGTATTGCCCGTTAACGAGCAAATCGGCAGAGCGGCCTGGATGGAAGCTGGTATGTGTGCCGCGGACAAATTCCGCTCCATCGATATGCAGTCCAGCAATCAGCCCTTCAATCACACCTTTCATGTCATAGAAGTCAACTGGTGACGTATCGCCACCGAGCCAGCTTTCTTTTTCACGTGGGCCAGTGAGCAAAATGCCCAAGCGGCGCGGCTCATCTGGCAGCTCTTGCCCTTGATGGCGTAGGTAGATGCTGCCGATTTCGAAGATTTGCACTCGTGAGGTGAAGCGGATGTTATTCGCTAACGCATCTAATAAGCTCACCAACAGCGTATGGCGCAAAACAGTGCGGTCTTCTGTTGGCGGGTTGATGATGCGCACATAGTCCGCTTGTGGTAGGCTGCTTTCTGCACCGGGCGGGGTGAGTAGGGCTTCATGCTCTGGGTTGGCGAAGCGATAACTGATAATCTCGCGTAAGCCTAAATCAACCAGAATATCACGCGCTAGTTCTTCCCGCTCTAAAGCAACATTCGCGCGCTGTGGCGGCATTTCATCGGCCATAATTGTGTTCGGGATGCGGTCATAACCGTAAATGCGGGCAATTTCCTCGACCAAATCCGCCTGCCCAATAATTGGGTCATCGTTAATGTCCATGCGATGGTCAGGAACAACCGCAGTCAAGCTATCGCCCGAAACCGTCACTTCAAATTGTAAGCGTTGCAGCATCTCGGCTGCAGTTTCTAACGGTAACTCAATGCCCAGTAGTCGATGAATTTCCGCTTCACTTAATGTCACTTCTACTGGTTGTGGCGGGTTAGGATAAGCGTCTAAAATGCCTTGAGCGATTTGCCCACCACCTAACTGCCGCATCAGTTCAATGCCGCGCTGTACGCCAAGAATTGCCTGAGACGGATGTACCCCACGACTGAAGCGCGTTGCGGCGTCCGTATGTACCTTTTGGGTACGGGTGGTTTTGCGGATATTGTATAAATCCCAGTTAGCCGCCTCTAGTAGCACGTTGCGGGTGCTCTCGCTGATTTCTGTTTCAGCGCCACCGATGACGCCGCCTAAGCTCAAAACGCCTGCTGTGTCGCACACTAAAATGTTATGTGGCTCTAACTCACGCTCTACTTCATCAAGCGTTGTCAGCGTTTCGCCCGCCTCTGGTAAGCGGGTGATGATGGTCGGCGGGTTGCCACCAGCGCGCTCTACTAACTTATCATAATCGAAAGCATGTAAAGGCTGGCCGATTTCGAATGTAATGTAATTGGTCACATCCACAATGTTATTGATAGGGCGTTGACCAACCAACCGCAACCGCCGTTGCATCCATTCTGGGGATGGCTTAATTTCTGTATCGCGCAGCAGTGCCAGCGTAAAACGCGGGTTCAAAGATGGCTCACGAATTTCAATGAAGGCTTGCCCCTCAATGGGTGAACCTTCTGCCAGATAGTCATAAGATGGCTCGCGCAGGTCTTTATTGAGTAGGGCTGCGATTTCCCGCGCGACACCTAAAACGCTGAAGCAACGTGCCAGATTGGGCGTAAGTTCAATATCCAGAACAACATCGCCAAGCACATCTTGTAGCGGTGTACCAGGTGCAAAACCTTCGCGGTTTTCTAGCAAGATGATGCCTTCGTGCTCATCGCTAATGCCCAACTCTTTTTCAGAGCACACCATACTCT
>DAOTWU010000558.1:0-5445 GCA_034435735.1 Anaerolineae bacterium
CTCATAAACGGTCGTTACCACGCCCTGCCGCGGCGTATCTCGCACCAGCGGATGGCCGCCCTGACATTTGGGCTATCGATGCTGATAACCCGCAAGAACCGATTTTGCTGACGCAAACAGATACAATCATCTTTGATTTCACCCCTGACCCAAGTGGGCGTTACATCGCTTTTTCAGAGCGTGACAGCCACACTGGTGTTCTGGATATTAAATTATTAGACCTCTTAACAGGCCAAACGCGTCTTTTATTAGATTGTGTGAATGTTGAGTGTATGTCTCCTGTCTGGCATCCAGATGGCACGCAATTGCTTTATGAGCGTATTGACCCGCAAATCCCGCTACCCTCAGAGGGTGTAGACCCGCGCCAGCTTTGGTTATTAGATTTAATCACCAGCCCGCCAACAACTCGCCCTTTTTTTGAGCGTCGCCCGCCGTGGAGCTATGGCGCGCAGTGGTCTGCTGATGGCGAACGCTTACTTTACTATGACACAAACGCGCCTGGCATTTTCGTTTACGATACAGAGACACAGACTGCCGAGTTTGTTGCTCAGGGGGATGGTCTTGCTGGCGCTATCTCACCTGATGGTCGCTATGTTGCCTATACTGAGTTTATACAAGGAGACCATCACGAGGGAACGCAATCTCATACAATTTTGCGCTTAATGGATTTGTCTACCAATACCATTACCGACCTCACTGACGAAACAACTGCCCTCACCGATGATATGTCGCCTGTCTGGTCTCCGAATGGGCGTTATATCGCTTTTTTGCGCCGTTACTTAGATGAACGCGCCACAGCAGGCAATATGATTTACATCATCGATATTGAAACGCGTGAGGTGCGCCCTATCGTGACTGATGGGCGTTATACGCATGGCGCACTCTCTTGGGATACTTCGGGGCAGCGTTTGTTATTCCAACAAGTTATCCGAGACCCTCAAACAAATTCTCTAGCTAATCCCGAAATCTGGACATACAATCTCCAAACAGACCAATTACAAGAATTGGCAAAAAATGCTTTTGCCCCACATTGGATACCGTGAATGAAGCAGGTGGTGTTCTATGGTCAATGAAAATTCTACACAATCCGAACAACCAACACCCAATAACCGCCCTCCCTTTTGGCAATTAGGGATTGTATTTGTTGTGGTTGCCGTCGTGACTTTTGGAGTTATGGCGCTCTCTAATAACCAAGCGCCACAAGATGAAACAAATGGGGTGGCACGAGCCGTTTCTGCTGTCAACAGCCCCGCACCAAATTTCGAAAGCGTTTTCCTCAATGGTGATGAAGTTCAGCTATCTGATTTTAGAGGTCGCCTAGTATTTCTAAATTTCTGGGCAACCTGGTGCACCCCTTGCCGCAGGGAACTCCCCGCCTTTGAAGAATTCATGGCTGAACAAGGCGAAGATGGTCCGATTATCCTCGCCGTAAATGTCGAAGAATCCCCAGAAGTCATAACGATGTTTTTTGAAAATATTGGCGTAGAAAATATCCCCGTCATCCTCGATGAATCTGGCAACATTTCAGACCTATATACCGTCTTCAACTTGCCTGTGACTTATGTTATCGATGCTGAAGGGATTATTCGCGGCATAAAGCTGGGCGAGACGAAAATCACCGATTTGTATGACTATGTAGACCAACTTTCTGCCGATTAAAGGTCATCACAGAGCCATATTTTTATAGTATAATGCCCCTCGTGTTGGTACATTATGATATGGTCCTGTGATTGAATGCGCTATAGAGAGAGTTTTTAAAATGATGCAAGTAAAAAACTTTATCGGCGGTGAATGGGTTGAGTCTGCTGATGGTTCTACTTTTGAGAGCCTAAATCCGGCAACTGAAGAAGTGCTTGCTGTAGCTCCTGCTAGCACGGCTGAAGATGTGAATCGTGCTGTTGCTGCTGCTAAAGCGGCTTATGCCAAATGGCGTTTAACCCCAGCCCCTCGTCGTGGTGAAATCCTCTTCCGCGTCGCAGAAATCCTCAAAGAACGCAAAGAAGAACTCGCCCGCTTGATGACACAAGAAATGGGCAAAATCCTCGATGAAACCCGTGGTGATGTCCAAGAAGCAATTGATATGGCCTATTACATGGGAGGGGAAGGGCGTCGCCTATTAGGGTATACTGCACCAGTAGAAATGCCCAATAAATTCGGCATGGCCTTGCGCGATTCTGTTGGCGTTGTCGGCCTCATTACCCCGTGGAACTTCCCTGTCGCCGTCCCTAGTTGGAAGATGCTTCCAGCGTTAATCGCTGGCAACACTGTAGTGTGGAAGCCGGGCGAAGATGTCCCCGCTTCATCTGCTGCTTTTGCTAAAGTGTTTGAAGATGCGGGCTTGCCTGCTGGTGTACTCAATGTTGTGATGGGCGCTGGCGAAACAGGCTCAGCACTGGTGCAAAATCCAGATGTGCGCATTATCTCCTTTACGGGGTCAACCCATACTGGCCTAAAGGTATATACGGCTGCTGCCCAGCTTGGCAAAAAGGTCACCTTAGAAATGGGCGGCAAGAATGCCATTATCGTGCTGGATGATGCTAACCTTGATTTAGCTGTTCAGGCCATTACTTGGAGTGCTTACGGTACAACTGGCCAACGGTGTACGGCTTGCAGCCGCCTCATTGTACAAAGCGGCATTAAACCCTGTCTTATGGATGCCCTGATTGAAAAAGCCAAAACCATCAAAATTGGCGATGGCCTTGAACCTGATACTGAAATGGGACCGCTTGTTAATCAAAAGGCCATGAATAAAGTGAGCAGCTACATGGATGTAGCCCGTGAAGAAGGGGTTAACATTGTGCTTGGTGGCCAGCCTATCGAAGGCAAGGGATTCTTCTTCCAGCCTACATTATTTGATGGTGTTCGCCCCGGTATGCGGGTTGAGCAAGAAGAGATCTTTGGCCCTGTACTCTCAGTGATTGAGGTTGCCAGCCTTGAAGAGGCCATTGAAGTAAACAACAGTGTGCGCTATGGTCTTTCTAGCAGTATTTTTACTGAGAATGTGAACGCGGCTTTCCGCGCTATCCGTGACCTGACTACTGGTATTGTTTATATCAATCATGGCACAACTGGCGCAGAAATTCAGTTCCCCTTCGGTGGCACTCGCGGCACAGGGAATGGCATGCGCGAAGCTGGCCAGGCGGCACTCGATTCGTTTACCGAATGGAAGTCGGTCTATGTTGACTATAGTGGCCGCCTCCAACGTGCTCAGATTGATACGGAAGCCGTTCTCACCGAAGAAGATTTATAAGCGCGCGGTGAATAAAGACAATATTTGTAAACAAATTGTCGAAATCTGCGCCATTTTGCGGTAAGCTATAGGCACGCCAGTATGCTAGAAAATTCACAATTTCCGCTACATTGGGATGCTTCTTATGAAATTGTACTGGCGTTGATAGAAGCTCATCCGGAGGTCGATGTTGAACTTGTCGGCCTCCAACAGTTGTATGAATGGATTATTGCATTGCCTAATTTTGTGGATGATCCCCAACTCGCAAACGAGGACATCCTGAACGACATACTCAGAGAGTGGTACGAGGAGGTCAATCCATAGCATGGACCTGCAACAGTTTCAGGATACTGAGTTCCCGGTACCCGCCGAATTGCAGAGCAATGTGGCCATTACTAGCCTCAGTAAGCTCTACAATTGGGGGCGCCGTAACTCAATGTGGCCGATGCTTTTCGGCCTTGCTTGCTGCGCGATTGAAATGATTGCGACAGCATCGTCGCGCTTCGACCTTTCGCGCTTCGGTATGGAGGTTATGCGTGCTACCCCGCGTCAGGCGGACCTTATGATTGTTTCCGGCACGGTGACCAAGAAAATGATTGTGCCCATTGTGCGTCTGTATAATCAGATGCCCGAGCCGAAGTATGTTCTGGCAATGGGCGCTTGTGCCAGCGGTGGTGGCCCTTTCAAAGAGGGGTATAACGTGGTTTCTGGTATTGATAAATACTTACCAGTAGATGTTTATGTGCCCGGATGCCCGCCAACACCGCAAGCCTTGCTTTATGGCCTAATTGCCCTTCAGAAGAAGATTGATGGGCAATCTTTGGCCAATATGGATGATGTGCCATGGTATGGTGTTGGCCCCTCAGAGCCGACCCCTGTACCGGTGCTTGGGCCAGATATTATCGACCCACGCCAGATGCACATTATTCGCCAGCAAGCAGAACGCGCCGCCCAGGGATTACCGGCTGGTGTCCGTGAACTCCCGGCTATTCCACAGCCAGAGAAGAAAAAGGTGCCCGCAAAGGCAGGGCAGGGGGCAGCTGCGGCAGATGGTGAAATGGATCCGGCTAAAGCCGAACGCCTCCGTAAGCGCGAAGCCGCCCTCGCACGCAAACGTGCCCGTGAAGCAGCTAAGAAGCAACAGGGTGAAGGTTAGCCATGACCGATATTGCTCCAGATCAAGACCTGACCGCCGTTGATGTTGACGGTGCTATTGATTATCTCAAGCAACGCTTCCCAGACGCTGTCCGTGAAGACGATCGCGAAGGGTATAGCGGCGTTATTGTTGATAAAGATAAACTAGTCGATGTCGCCACAGCTATTCGTGATGACCTTGGCTTTGACTATCTTTCTAGCGCCACAGCAGTAGATTATCTCGGCATCTCAGACCATATGGAAATGGTCTATCACGCCTACCGTATTAGCGGCGGTGGCGCGCTTGTCTTCAAAGCGCAAACTGACCGCGAAAAAGCCGAGCTTCCTTCCCTTGTGCCTGTTTGGAAGGGCGCCGACTTCCAGGAACGCGAGGCTTACGACTTATTTGGCATCCGCTTTGAAGGGCATCCCAACCTGCGCCGCATTCTCCTTTGGGAAGGCTTTGATGGCTACCCGATGCGTAAGGATTGGAAAGAGGCCTATTACGAGCAAGACCACAAGCCTTTTGACAGCCGTTGGCCAGCGGGCTGGGTGCATCGTGCCGAAGAGCGTACCCCTTACGGCAAAAACGTGCGCTATCCCGATAATTTAGACCTCTCCCGCTTGGTTGATGTCTCTGAAGAAGATGTCTATCAAAGCCTTGGTCTTGGCGTGGATGTGCAGCAACTAGACAGCGATGACATCGCTACTGAGCGCCTCCTCGTTAACATGGGGCCACATCACCCCAGCACTCATGGCGTGTTCCGCATGGTTGTCACTCTTAACGGTGAAACCATCGAAAAGTTAGAGCCTGTGATGGGCTATTTGCACCGTAACCATGAGAAAATAGGTGAACGTAATACCTTCCTGCATAACATGCCATTCACCGATCGCCTGGACTATATTTCTAGCATGGGCAATAACTTCGGCTATGCGTTGGCGGTAGAACAGTTGCTGGCGCGTGGTGCTCGTTATGATGCGCCCACCTATCGCGCCGAAGTGATTCGTGTGCTCATGGCAGAGCTAACACGTATTGTGAACCACCTTTGGGCGATTGGCTTCTGGCTCAACGACCTTGGCGC
>DAOTWU010000559.1:0-1581 GCA_034435735.1 Anaerolineae bacterium
GCGACATGCACGAGACTGTCACGCTTGACGATTTGGACGAGCCTTTGGCGTAGAACCCCTCCAGCGCTAACCTTTGTAAGCCCCTCGCACCAATGCGGGGGGCTTTTTTATTGGCATGTTTAGGCGATGATGGCCGCGCCGTCGGTGGCTTCGCAAACGTATACTTGTGCTTGGTGCGGCGTTTGCGCTTCATAGGCCGCTTTGACTTCTGCGGCGAAGTGGCCAGCGGCATCGGCTTCAACAAGGGCAACCGCACATCCCCCAAAGCCTGCGCCTGTCATCCGCGCCCCATAGCAAGCAGGGTGTTCGCGGGCGATAGCGGCGATGGTATCTAGGGCGGGGCTGCTCACTTCGAAGTCATCGCGCAGGCTGGTATGGCTGGCGTTCATCAATTGGCCAAGTTGGGCGGCATCTCCCGCTTCCATCGCCTTGACAGCCGCCAGCACGCGGGCGTTTTCGGTGATGATGTGGCGGGCGCGGCGGCGGACGGTTTCCTCCAATTCATTGGCGCGGGCGGTGAATGTCACCTCGTCAACATCGCGCAGGGCAGGCACGCCGAAGAAGCGGGCGGCCTCTTCACATTGGGCGCGGCGCTCGTTATAAGCAGAATCTACCAGACCGCGGCGCGTGCCCGTATCGAGGACGACAGCGACGGTATTGGGGGGCAGGGGGGCGGCTTTGGTCTCCAACGAGCGGCAATCAATGAGCAGGGCATGGCCAGCTTGCCCCGCAGCGGAAATCATCTGGTCCATGATGCCGCAGTTCATCCCCACCCAGTCGTTTTCTGCTTTTTGTGCTAGCCGTGCCATCAGGGCGGCGTTCCATTCGAAGCCGCTAACAGCCTGAAAAGCGCGGGCGGTGGCGAGTTCTAGGGCGGCGGAAGAGGATAGCCCAGCGCCAACAGGCACATCGCCGGCGAGCACGCCTTCCCAGCCTTGTAGCGGGTAGCTTTGCTGCATGAGCGCCCACGCCACGCCTTTGATATATTCGGCGGGGCTATGGGGGGCTTTCTCCAGCGCGTCCAGCGAGAAGCTGATGGTGCTATCAAAATCGAGGGCGTGAATGATGACTTGGCGGTCTTGGCGCGGGCGCAACGCTATCCAAACAGCGCGGTTGATGGCCATTGGCAAAACGAAGCCGTCGTTATAGTCGGTATGCTCGCCAATCAGGTTGACCCTGCCGGGGGCGCGGATGAGGCGAGCGGGGGGCTGGCCGAATTGTTCAGTGAAGATTTGCGTGACGCGGGTTTGTGGTTGCATGGTTCACCTCGCGGGTAGTTAAGCGCTATACTATTGTCGCCTATATTACCGCAAAGGCGGGGGAAGCGCATGGGGTGAAAGCTGTTTTGTGTGGCGCTGCCCCACACCTCACGAGGGATTAGCTGAAATTTTCAGCCGAACTCGCGCCCCTATTACGCGGCACTGCGTGCCGAAAATGTGACGAAGTATGTACTTAGTGGTGGGGGAGTGGGTGAGAGGTCACTTCAATACCGCATATAATAGTGCAACGGTATGGGCAGAAAGGCGTATAGCTTATAAATAATTGAGCGCACTATCAAGAGGTGAAATTATGAAAAGTTGG
>DAOTWU010000560.1:0-2102 GCA_034435735.1 Anaerolineae bacterium
CCAATGACCGCCAATCGCGATGGGTCTACACTGCCGATTTCACTCAATGTGGCCAGCAAATCCGCCATATCATCTACCCCAGACGTTTCACGCAGCCTGATAACAAGTGCAGTAAATCCGGCAGAGCGTAAACGCCGCGGAAAATCGCCCCATTCTTCTTCATCGCTATAACTGACGAGCAACACCCCAGGCACGCGAATATCTGATGCTTGATAGAGTGTGCCTTCTAGAAAGCTGCCATCACGCAACACTACTTCCACCCGCTGAGCGAGGCCAGGCGCTGCGGTAGCTAAGACAATCGGCGGCAGGGCGGCATCACGGGGCAAAGCCGCCGCCGTGGGGTCATTCGCGCCACCTGATGAATCAAGCTCCCCAGATGAGCGAAAACTCACTGTTGGACTGGGAGCGAGCGTTGGCGCAGAAAACGTCATTGTTGGAATAGGTGTTGGCGTTTGCCCCAATCCGCAAGCAGCAAGTAAGACAATTAGCAAGGCTTGTAGGATGTTATATCGAAAAATTGGACGTAGTTTCATCATCACTCAATTGGGGTTGCGTATATAATCATCCGTTCGCAACCATCCTCAAATGGTCCTTCTTCTGTATCCCCATACACAGCCTCAACAGAAAACCCGCTGTGGAGCAAAAGAAGACGCATCTCTGCATAAAAGAAGTAGCGTAAAATGTGCGGAATATATGTGCGCTTAACTGTGCCATCATCTTGCACTTCGTCATAAATCCAATCAGCACGCATCAACTGTGTCGTACGGTCTAGATAGCTGGTGGATTGCAACATAACCAAGTGGCCATTATCTGGATCAATCAAGGTGCGCTCAAGAATGATGGCATCTGTGTCTTGCGTGGCGAAAACCTCGCCCGCATTCGGCAAATCGATAACCAATAAACCGTCACTCTTCAGCCATTGGCGTAATCGCCCCAATAAAGCGAGTTGGGTTTCCTGTTCATGAAAGTGCATCAGTGCGTTATAAGTCAACAGCACCATAGAAAACTGTTTCTCTAGAGGATAGCTGAGCACATCCCCTTCATGAAAATGCACCAGTGATTGCAGATGGGGTAGGGCATTGACTTTCTGGCGAGCGCGCTCCAGCATTGCGGGTTCATTATCAATGCCATGGGTTTCATAACCTTCCTGGGCGAGGTGTAACATCACGCGCCCAGTGCCACAGCCAATATCTAAAATTGGGCCGCCATATTCTTCTGCTAAGCGGCTATACATAGCTAGGTCGTCAGTTTTATCAGCATGTTCTGCATCGTAAAAACGGGCAATTGTTGCGTAGTAAGCAGACATTATTCAGCTTCCTCTCTAATGGCTTGCCGCGCTAAAAAAGCTTCTACCGCTTTTGCATGGGGTTCATCTGCCCATAATGGTGGGAAAATATCGCGCTCTGTTTGTAATGCTTTTTCATAAGGTTCGTTAAGACCAGCTTGCAAGAGGGCTTTTATGCCACGTACTACTTTAGGCGGCTCTTGCGCAATGCGACGGGCGAAGTTTTTCGCATACCACAGCGCCCTGCCTTGCGCAACAACCTGATTGGCTAAGCCATATGCTTGCACTTCACGAGCATGCATAATATGCCCACGCAATAAAAATTCCATAGCCCGTGAATAGCCTAAAACGCGCAACAATCGCTGCCCCGCGCCCCAGCCCGGCGTCACCCCAACACGAATTTGTATGAGGCCTAACCGCGCCTTCTCATCCAAAATGCGCATATCACATGCTAGCGCAATTTCGCTGCCACCCCCTAGTGCATAGCCATTAATAGCGGCTATAACAGGCACTGGTAGACGCTCTAGGTGCAATAATGCATCACCCATAATCGTAATCATTTCGCGGGCTTCTTCTTCGCTGCTATGGTCAGCAAGCTCAAAGAGGTCTGCGCCAGAGCAAAAAGAACGCTCTCCTGCACCAGTCAAAATGAGCACGCGCAAATCCTCATCATGCTGCAGGTCTTCTACCACCTTAGCAAACTCTCGCATAGTGGCAATGTCTAATGCATTTAATAGATGGGGGCGGTTGAAGGTGATGATACCAATACCATCTGGTGTGCGTTCTAGTAGGAGTGTTTTTTCTGTCATAGGCCGAA
>DAOTWU010000561.1:0-1918 GCA_034435735.1 Anaerolineae bacterium
CGCTTTCGCCAGTTCCAAGACGTTCAGCGTGCCGGTCGTGTTCACATCCACATAGAGCCGTTCCCGCCCTACGCTATAGCGCACATTGGGCATCGCCGCCAAATGCACCACATCACGTATATCATGCGCTTTGAACAGGCTTTCTAAGAGCGCCACATCGCGCACATCGCCCTCAACCACCGTCACATCCCCCGCCGTTGCCAGCCAATCCACACGTTGGCGCTTTAGCTGCGGGTCATAATAGGGGTCAAAATTATCGAGAATGAGGACGGAACGGCCTTGTGCCAGTAGCGCCTTCGCCACATAGCTGCCAATAAATCCGGCACCACCGGTGATAAGCGTTGTCATAAACGCATTTGCTCCTTTGCTACGTTGCCATTATAGAGGCGACAGTTGCCCCCCGCGAGAGACAAAATGGTGAGCTTTGGTTTACCCATTGCCGCATAAGTTGCGCTATGCTATAACCTGTAGCCCGTTATACACGCCGCTAATAAAGGACATCTCATGCTAGAAGCCTTCGTTTTGCCTGCGATTAGCCTCGGCCTCTCCGCTGTATTGCTTCCCGGCCCTTTACAGGCTTACCTCATCAGCAACACGCTGGCCTATCGTTGGAAGCAAAGTATCATAGCGGCCTTCAGCCCGCTGGTGGTCGATATACCAATTATCATTTTGCTGGTCTTTTTGCTGGGTAGCCTACCAGATGCCGCCATCGCCCTCATTCGTATTGGTGGCGGTTTATTCTTGCTCTGGCTAGCATGGAGTGGCTGGCAATCGTGGCGTAGCGGTATTTATCTCGGACAAAGCGCAGAAGATACAACCCTTGCCGAAGCACCATCGCGCCGCGCAATCTTCAGCAAAGCGCTGCTCATCAACGCCCTCAGCCCTGGCCCCTATCTCTTCTGGAGCACAATTACAGGGCCGTTACTAGTAGAAGCGCTCAACCAATCGCTAGTGCATGGTCTCTCGCTATTGGTCGCGTTTTATGGCACATTCATCAGCGGCCTTATGCTGTTGGTCATGCTCTTTGACCGTTTGGGCGGCATTAATCCGCGCGTCTCACGTCTGCTTATGCTGTTCACACTTGGGCTTATGGCATATTTTGGCTTGCGCTTCACTGTAGAAGGTGTAGCCGAACTGGTGACATTACTTTAAGCCAAACGCCAGCGGTCGCCCTCACACTGCACCTGTCCCGCTATGCGCAAGCGTTCTAGATGCGCCAACGTCTCGGCGACGGCAAAGCGCCATTCATGAGCGGTGAAACGCTCGCTCTCGAAGACGTGCAAACTCACCTCATAAACTGTCGTCGCCCCTTTCGCCAGCGCATCCAGCGTGTGACCTAAACGCGCCTCGTGATGCGCTATGAGTTCAGCCAAACGCCCGCGCCAATCCTCAATTAAACGGCGGTGGCCAGGCAATGCCAAGCGCACATCTAGCGCCGACAGCGCCTGCAATGATGCTAGAAAGCGCCCCAACGGGTCGGGGTCGCTGTGTTGCCAAACGCCGATGTTGGGCGTGATTTTCATCAGCACATGGTCACCCGAGAGTAACAAACGGTCGGCCTCATCATAGAAGAGCAGTTGGCCATCAGCGTGGCCAGGCGCATGAATCACCCGAAAATGCCGCCCGCCCAATTTGACGACGCTATCCGGCGCGATATAGGCCAGCTGTTGCGCCAGCGGGCGCGTCATCCGCCGTGTGTGCCCCATGCTATCGGCCACAATTCGCGCTTGTTCATCGGGCACACCCGTCTGCTCAATATAGCGCTGGAAAGCTGCCTGCTGGTATTCGCCTACCCAAACCAGCTCGACAAACTGCGCCTCTCGCTCAGAAAGTTGAATAGGCACTAGTTCGCCCGTCTCTTCCATGATGCGCGCCTGTAACCAGCCCGCCATGCCGTAATGGTCAGGATGGGCATGGG
>DAOTWU010000562.1:0-3688 GCA_034435735.1 Anaerolineae bacterium
GATGCCGATGCTGGCAATCTTGGGTGATTGATTATGGGGCGTATCACAATAAACCTCATTAAACAAATTCGCCAATGGGATACCCCATCAAAAATTGCACTAGGTGCGGCTTTAATTGGTTTAGTGCTAACAATGCTTATGGCCGCCACCAGCCCGTCAGAAACCCGAACTTTAGCGGTTATCGGATTTGTTGGGATGGTTTTTGTTCTGCAAATCATTATGCTGTGGGGCAATCGCGGATTAGTCAAACCATTTACTGCCGCTCAGCGTCTTTACTTGGCTGGCGACTTGGAGAAAGCGCGCGATATTTTAATGCCCATTTGCGAAGATGACAGCGCAGACTTTCAAGAGTTGACGCTTTTAGGCAATATTTATCGCCAACTTGGCGAATTAGATAAGAGTGGGGCGCTGTTGCAACGCGCACTTGATAAGGAATCTGAACATTTCTTTCCTCTTTACGGTTTTGGCCTTACACTCTTAGCTAGGGGTGATTATTTGGGAGCAGTCAAAGCCTTAGAGCAAGCATTGTCTTATAAAGATACATCTGCCATTCGCTTTGATTATGCTCATGCGCTTTATCGGGCTGGTGATGAAGCTGCATCTCAACAGATGCAAGCTGTGTTGCCAGAACTTAAAGAGCCGTATCGAGAATTAATGGCTCGCTATATACTTTACTTAAGTGGACAAAGCGCGTCCCCTTATGCTGATTTGATACACGAGGGCATCGTGTTTTGGCAAGCTAGCGCCCAGCGCTTTGCGCAAACGCCTTATGGGCAGGAGCTTGCTCAAGATGTCCAGCAAATACTCAATCTAATCGAGGAGGCCTAAACAATGTCTTTTTTGTTGGGTTCAGATGGTAAGATTTCTGTGCTCCGTGTCAGTCTGCTGGCTATTGCAGTTGGCGGGTTGTTTATTGTGGGAGCGATTATTTCTATTCAAATAGATGTAGCATCTCGCCGTGCCCCATTAGATATAGAAGTGTATCCGGGTGCAACACCATGGGGAGAGCAGTCTAGAGGGCGTAGCCAGCGCAGTCTCTATTTTCAAATTCCTGATACAGAGCCGGAAGTTGTCGTAGAGTATTACCAGCAGAAGCTGAATGAGTTTTACGGCACAACGCCCGAAAACGAACGGGGTAAGCCGCTTTCTCAGCAAATCCCCAATGCTGAATGTGTCCGCCTACCACGCGAGGGCAACTTTAGCGATTACGAACCTGGTAACGGGCTACCTGCTTACCAATACACCTGCATTTTCGACCGCTCATATAGCGATATTCTTCAAGTGACAGAAGTTATTATCCAGCCAGGGGTTCGTAATGATAGTGACCCTAATGCAACTAACACTGAAGGAATGACCGTCGTTGAGTACCGCCAACAATGGGAACCCTAAACCACCCGTAGAACAGATAGATGAGGCCACATTGCCCCAACGGCGTTTGCCCTGGGGCTACTTGATATTTGGGATATTGGGGTTGGCGGTTGGGATATATGTGCTGACACAGGTGTTAGGTGTATTATATGGTATTGTTTTTCCTCCCACACCGCCATTGCCCGATGTTGATTTAACTGAATTGCGCCATGAAAGTGATTCATATGGCGTTGATGAGTGGCTTTATGGCACACAGGCTGATGCGTGCCGCGTCTTGCGTTACTACCAATCACAGGGTGCAACATGTACATATAACCAAGATGTTTGTGCCCAGATTGATTTTTCCGCTGAAACACCAGGACAGAATGTTGGTCGTTGTGTTGGCGAGGATGAATTTTCTATTTTTGCGATGCGTTGGGAAGTCAACATTGCTGACGGATATGTACAGGAATTGCCCACTCAATTTAGCTTAAAACGAGAAGTATTCTGGACGGGTGCTATCCCTCCAGAAGTGAATTTACAATCACCATAATTTTTTACATCACACGCTGTTTGCCTCTTCACTCACTTGTATAATTTGTATAATAGGGCATAATGGATGTTAACATTCGTTGTGCCCATATCGGTGTTGTTTTGCCGTATCGGCAATGTCTCTTGGAGCTTAATAATGGCTAGGCGAAAAACACGGGCAGAAGAAAAAGTAGAGCGATTGACATGGTTCGCGCTTGTAGGCATTTTTGCTGTATTAAGCCTTTTGCCAGAAAACACTTTTCCCAATTATGCCGTCCCTTTGGCTGGTGCAATCGTTTTGTTTCTCTCTGGTTTTTACCAATATGCGCGCAAGTGGCGTGTTAGCCCTATCACATGGGTAGCTGCATCGATTTTACTAGTGGCTGCTGGATATGGCTGGCGTGTTAACCCCCAAATAGACCTGTTACCTGTAAGTTTATTGGCCTTTATGATTATCATTGGCTTTGGGGTTTTGACAGGCGAAACGTAGTTTTCACCATTGTATAATTCGCCCATACTGTTACGCGATTGAGCGTTTGTATATTTGTACATTTTATGGATAAGTTGAAGCTGATGAACGATAACCGTATTACTGTAGAGGATGTTCGTAAACTAGCCTTACCGCTCGGTACACGAGTTATTTCCGGTGATGGTCTTCTTAGCCGCCCTGTTTCGTGGACAACAATCATCTATAGAGAAACTGCCGGTTTGCCCAATGCTTTGCAACAAGATGAAATCATTTTAGTTGCTCCTGTAGAGGCTGGTCGTGTATCGAATATCTCTGATGAAGATATTGTGCGTTGGGCTGCGGAGATGAAAGCCGCTGCTGTTGTATGGAGCGAACAACCATCCCCTACAGCTTTAGCCGAAGCCAAAGCAAATAATATCCCCATGCTTACTTTGCCGGTTGAGCAACGCATTCGCCTCGTAGAAAAAGCAGTTGTTAGCTTATTGGTAGACCGCAAAGGGCAAATCGAACGGCGAGGCACTCAGATTTACCGTCAGCTTACCCAAATTTCTTCACGTAATGAAGGAATGTCCGAATTAGTCGATGCTATGGCACGCCTTACTGGTAAGGCGATTGCTGTGCAAGATAAGCGCTTGCACATCCTTTATAGTACCGTACAACCCCAATTTGTCGCTTATTGGGATGATATTGAGAGTTTCTTACGCAAACACGATAACCTGCCCGTAGAATTACAAGATCGTCATCGGGTGAGTGAAATTGAAAACGCTGTTCAATTGCAATCGCTACCAACACCAGGTTTAGCCCGTTTAGTTGCGCCTATTATCACTAAAAGCATCGGGCGCGGTTATCTATCTATCATTGGTCGGGATACTGAATTGGATGATATTGATTTGCTTGTTGCGGAACATGGTGCGGCAGCCTGCGCTTTAGAGATGGCTAAAGCAAAGGCTATCAGCGATACTGAAAAGCGCTTACGGGGCACATTCCTTGATCGTTTGTTGATTGGTGATGTCAGCCAACAAGAGGCTATTCGGCAGGGCGAGCGCTTTGAGCATGATATGACACAAACACATATTGCTATTGTGCTCTCATGGCGTGGAGAGAAAACGCCATCAACCCGCCGTTTAGAAACGCTGGTCAATCAAATTATTCAACAGCAAAACGTTAAAGCACTTGTTTGGCAACGCGAACGCGAGCAAGAAGTGCTTGTTTTCCATGCAACAGATGTTGATAACCCTATCGATACCAGCTTGAAGTTAGCCAACACCTTCACGAAAGAAATTCAGCGCCTATATCCCAATAACAGCGTGGCCATTGGGCTAGGGCAGCCTGCCCGCGATA
>DAOTWU010000563.1:0-3100 GCA_034435735.1 Anaerolineae bacterium
GACTCCACTGTTTGCGTCGGCACATCTGCTAATGTTTGCCAACAATTGATTTTGGGCTGACCATCTACAAAGCGCCAAATATAGCTATCGAAGCTGCCAAATTCTTCTTGTACTTGTAGAAAAGCGCGGGCATTTCGCACTGCACTGTGGATTTTGGCGCGGTTGCGGATGATGCGTGCATCTTGCAATAAGGCGTTGATTTTCGCTTCATCATAAGCCGCCACTATTTGTGGCTCAAAGTTATCAAACACTTCTCGATATGCCTTGCGCCGCCGTAAAACTGTAATCCAGCTTAGACCAGCTTGTGCCCCCTCTAGGATAAGCATTTCAAAGAGCAAGCGGTCATCGTGGACCGGCTCTCCCCATTCGTTATCATGGTAAACGATGTAAAGCGGGTCATCCCCCGCCCATGCACAGCGTTTAATCGTCATGTAACCATCCTGTATTCACTCTGCAACCTTTTATTGAGAAACACGTATAATACAATAGCACAGCAACAACAGATGAGGAGCATAATCATGCCCAAATATGAAGAACCCAATCCTGAAGAAGAAAATGTCGAGCCAGAGCGCCCGTTAGATGCTTTCTTTTATCACCAGCGCCGCGCTTTAGAAGAAACTGCTCGTGCGTTGGAGTCACTTTTGCCGCCAGGATTCAAAGAACATAGCACCGAGGCGGGAAAAGAATTCGCTAAGGGCTTCAAGATTCTTGTGGATGCCGCAATGGAAGAACTGCGGCGAGTTGGCGAGCGCAGCTCTGAAGAAGACGAAGAGGACGATGCGCCACCTTCAACCACTGGTAATAATAAAGTCAGGGTTGATGTCGAGTAAATTCAGGGGCACATGATCGTGCCCCTTTTTATTTCCTCACTAATGAAACTATGGCGCTATTGAGGGGAATTGTTTCCCCTGTGTTTTATGCCTCAACCTCTGTCTTAACAAAGCGAATGTTTAACGTTGCGTTTTCAAAACGGGCGTCGGCAATTTCCATATCCCAAAGTGCATAAGGTAAGACAATGTTACGGCGATAAGGCCCCACCCGTAATGTCAGTTCATCGCGGGAGCGATATAAATCAAGGTCGCGTTTATCAGCAAAGGGGAGCGGAACACGCAAAATTTGTGTGCCATCTTCGCCGCTCTCAATATGATGCGTTGTGCCTTCGAAGAACTTATCGGCGGGATTACGCTGGCTATAGAGTGCTTCGCCTAGTTGTTGCAATGCTGCTTTGCCGCCCACTTCTCCGCCAAACATCGGCGCTTTCAATAATGGCAATTCCCCAAATGCTTCGCTGATATAGGCGATATTCTCCTGTTGGCGCGCTTTCCATGCCGCAAAATAGGGGTCAGTGACCTCATCAGGGATAATGCGGTTACACACGACTGCATCCACAGCATACCCGTATAAATTGAGATAGGTATAGGTGCGCTGTGTTTCTTTAATTACCATCTTCTCTGGGTTCACAACCAACCGCACACTGGACATATTAGGGTCAGAAAGGTAGGCACGCACTTTATCCAGTGTATCAAATAGCATCTGAACTTGTTGCCAGGCTTCATCATCGGGCAAGTGGCTATTATTACGGCCTAAAACGCGGCCAATTGGCCGCAGAATGCGGCTTGCGCCTCGTGTTAGCGCCAGTATTTTTTCAAACCACCAACGTGTAACATCTGGCAAGCTCAACAAACGCAAAGTCTCCGCAGTCGGGGCGGCATCCACAATCAATACATCGAATTCGCCTTGCTCAACATATTGATTAATCCATAGTAAATGTGCGCCTTCTTCCAGACCTGGCAAAATTGTCACTTCTTCGGCGACGATGTTCTCTATACCGCGTTGGGTGAAGAGCGACACCATATATTTCTGGAACAGTCCCCAGTATTTATCCATAGAATATCGTGCGTCAACTTCTTGCGCCCATAGGTTTTTATCAATTTGAATCGGTTCTGGCCCGATGGTGGTCTCTAAGGAGTCCGCTAGGCTGTGGGCAGTATCAGTGCTGATGACGATGGTTTTCAAGCCCAATTGGGCACAACGCAGCGCTGTCGCCGCCGAAACACTTGTCTTTCCAACGCCGCCCTTGCCTGTATGCACGATAATTCTCATAGTTTCCCTCTTTTATGCCTTCTACTTTTAGTGCTTACACTCTATACGTAAAAAAGAGGGGTAGGGGTTCAAAAAGGGCGCATATCGTGCACCCTAGTGCTTTAGCGGTTGTAATCATATAAGCGGTTGGCGGTAATGCCATATTGGGGTTCTGGTGTGTTGTCATAGGCCATATTGAGGATAACCCGTCGCCCATTGTCTACAATTGGCGTTACTTGGTGCAAGGTTAAATCGGCGCGGAAAAGATAGGCATCTCCTGCTGCATGATGCCGTTGGCGCACTAACCCCGCCTGACGGGCGCGCTCTGCACTGGGGTTGAGATTGTGTACAGGGTCTAACCCCTCTTGCTCACAAAAATCGCGCCAGCGAGGAATCATCTCCAATAGCCCACCTTGTTTTGGTGGTGGCGCATCAATGATGATAAGGAAACCATAGGCGGGGTCATCAGTATGCCAGCCATGCTGGGCGCTATCACCAACCATATAATGGGCTACCATAAATTCTTGTGGATGTTGGCAGGGATAAACTGTTGCGCCAGCTATGGCTTCAATCAACGAAATAACAGTATGATGCCAGTAAAGCGACCATAGTATGGGAGAATATTCCAGTAACAGAGAGCCATCTAATGCACCAAAACGGCGCACAGTTTCAAACTCATCCATAATGAAGTCACGCGGGAATGCTTGTTGTTCAAGTCGATTGACTTCATCACGTATCAGCTGGAACGCTTTTTCAGTGAAGAGTTGTGGCAATTTGACGTAATCATAACGCCCAAATTCCCGCCGCAACTCGGCGAGATGCCAATTTTGATGGTAGGGGCGGGCGATTAAATCAAATATTAATTGCCGCTTTTGGTCTACTGGCCGTTCTGTCACGCTTTCCCCCATTCTGGTCAAATATTAAGTAGGGGATACATATCCCCATTTATAGCTTAATGCAAATTAGGGCTTTGTGACCTTGTTAAATATGTAGGGAGTGTATTTCCCTTTTTTGTATG
>DAOTWU010000564.1:0-8467 GCA_034435735.1 Anaerolineae bacterium
AAGCGGTCGGGATGCTGGGAGACCCACGCATGGTCAATGGCAACATGATTGGGCACAAAGTCGAGAATGAGCTGCAAGCCGCGCTCTTGTAAACGCCGCCGTAGCGACGCAAGGCCATCTCTACCGCCCAATCGCTTATCGACTACATAAGCCCCAATTGCATAAGCTGAGCCGATAACATCTTCTTCGGTGATGTCGGGCAATACGGAACGGTATTCATCGATATAGTTGAGCGCGCTAGCACGCACCGCTTTACTGCGATACCAAACGCCCATCAACCAAACGCCATCAATGCCCAGACTAGCGAGATAGTCTAGCTCTTCATCGGGCACATTGGTTAAAGTGATATGGCGGTCATACTTTTGGCTTAAACTGGAGAGCCATACGGCAGTGTTGATTTCGTAGATATAAGGCTTCTTTGGCCACATTGTCATTGTAAAACTCATTATCTCCCCGCAGAATGCGCTTATATTATGCGATGTTACCGTCTCTGACAAGTCATTGTGTGGGGTATAAAGGGGAATTCAAGCTAAAAAGGCGGAGAAGAGTTCCCCGCCTATTCCTCTTCTGCTTCTAAAAAGATGCTCCACGGCCCGCTCATGCCGCCTTCTGTCACGCCATAGTAAATGCGAATGTGACCATCGTCATGGCGTTGTACTAAGTCATAGCGGGTTTCGCCACCGCGCTTATAACGCCGCCACAAACCAATTGAGCCATGCCATTGTACTTGCTCTGGTTTGACGGGATTGCTCTCCCACTGCTTAATGGCATAATGCCATAGCCTCCGTGCGGAAGAGCGGGTTACATTTTTGACGATATTGCCATTTCTCAGGTCGCGCATAATGTAATAGCGGGTGTTATTGCGTTGTTCTGTGCCTACAATCTCCACACCCGTGTTTGGTGCATCGTCGCGTAGCTCTTGAACCGCCTCCATCTCCTGAGTGATTTTATCTAGCGTTTGAGTATCGGTGTGATTAATTTCACTGGATGAGATGTTGGTGGTTGCTTCTTGGAAAATTAGCCCCTGTTTAACAAGATTGACAATCTCATCACGCAAGGCAATGCTCGTATCTGCTTCATCCCGTACATAAATTTTGCTGTTATCAATGGCATAGGGGCGGTCTTCGCCATAGGGAACTTGAATACGGATAATCGTCTTGCCTTGTGTCTCTAATGTATCAATCGTTACATCAAGCGGTGGCGAAATCATCGTGTTAATCGCCTCGCTTAGCTCTTCTATCGCTTGTTGTGGGTTGGCGATACCTTTGGGTTTTTTATGTTTATCAGCGCTAAGACCAATATAGATTGTGCCGCCATTTGTATTTGCAAAAGCACAGACATCGGCGATGACAGCATACAGTCGTCCCCCACGATGTTCCATAGATTCATGAAACGCTTGCACAATACTGGGGCCTTCTTCCCGTGCGACTTGAATATAATCATATGGCTTGCGCGAAGGATTATACGGGCGGGAGCGAGAAAAATCGCTGCTCTGGAACATTTCCAATAGCGCATCAAAAGAGCGCTCTGGCAATAGCACCTCTGTAATGCGCTCTCCAACGCCGAAACGGGTGATTTTCCCTTTACCCTCTTTTACGGCATACAGGCTATGCGCATCTGAGCCTTGAATGCAGCGCATCCGCCGCGGATATTCAGGTTTTGTGCCATCAAAAAAGCGTTGAGTTGTATTCCGTCCGTGCCGCTGCAAATCGGTGACTTCAAGCGCGTGTAAATTGCGGTCTTGCGTATAAGCAATGCGCGTTTGCCCGCCAAAATCCATCCCACGCATTGCCACGCCGTGTGTTGTATTGGCATGCGCTGCAATGCAGATGCCACCCGCTTCATTGATGACACGATAGGCCGTGAGTACGTCAGATGATGCCCCAACAACGGAATTCCCTTCTTCAACGGCTTCTGTCGGCACATTTAGGGTATAGAGTAGATGCTCTAAGTAATGGGGGGAAAGTTCTGGCGAGAAAATGCCAAGAATATGAAAGCCAAATGTTGCCGTGAACTCGAAGCCGGGCAACACCAAAATTTTATCGAGCAGGCGGCGATATTCCGCCAATAGCCGCAACTCATCGGCATTGGCGCGTCCCAATCGCTCTAAAAAGTTCAGCTGTTCAATTTCGTTCATCATCGCTATGTAACCATGTACCGTGTTATGGTCGGTAATGGCGATGATGTCTAGTCCTTCTTGCTCAGCTTTTCGTAGAATATCAATATAGCTGATATTGGTATCAAGATAATCATGAGAGGCAGGGGTATGAATGTGTAAATCAACACGATACCATTGCATCCGCGATTTCTTTCTGGATGCCACGTTTGATTACTCCATTGGTGAGGTATAGATATTAGCCGGCAATCAACCGATTGAACAAATCCGGCAAGTCCGATGGTTCAAATGGTTTGACGAGAAAGGCCGTTGCGCCTGCGGCCATGACCTCTTCTTCAACATCCAATCCAGAAGTCATGACAATCGGGATATTCATGAATGGGCCACCAGCGCGCAATTCCCGCAAAATGTCTACCCCATCCATATCAGAAAGATGGTAATCCATAAACAGCAAGTCTGGCTTTACCTGTTCCACTGTTGGGATGACATCTGCACCTCGCCCAACAACCGTGATTTCGAAGCCATCTAATTCCAGTAAAGTTTTTAACAGTGTGACCGTTGTGCGGTCATCATCAACAATCATTACTTTCGGCAAGGTTTTCACCCTCTCCACTAAACAAACCGAACCGGCGCCCATTAAACCGACGCCGGATGGCTTTAGACTGTCTATCGCTTTTTAGTGTAGCGATTTATTGGTTTACTGTCCAGCGGATTCAGGCGGTGTTAAGGCCGCTTCTAACACCTCATCAACATTATCCACAAAGATGAATGTCAATGTATCCCGAACCTCTTCCGGAATGTCGTCCAAGTCACGCTCATTCTTGCTTGGCAGAATAACCGTATCAATACCCAGACGATGCGCGGCCAGTACTTTATCTTTAATTCCGCCCACAGGCAATACTTTGCCACGTAATGTGATTTCGCCAGTCATGGCGACATTGCTACGGCTTGGACGCCCTGTCAACAACGAGGCTAAAGCAACCGCCATAGTGATGCCAGCGGATGGCCCGTCTTTGGGCACTGCGCCTGCTGGAACATGTAGGTGAATGTCGTTCTTCTCAAAGAAGTTCTCATCGACACCGAGGTCACTGGCTTTTGAGCGAATATAGCTCAACGCCAACCGCGCACTTTCTTGCATCACCTCGCCTAGTTGCCCGGTATACTGGAAGCCTTTACCGCCTGGCATACGGGTTGCTTCAACGAAAAGCACATCACCGCCGACGGGTGTCCAGGCTAATCCTGTGGCCACGCCGGGTAAGTCGGTGCGGTCTTGCAACTCTGTATGGTAGCCAAAGCGCGGTTTGCCTAATAGTTGGCGTGTCAGTGGTTCATCTAAAACCACTTTGTCTTTTTCACCTTCGGCGATGCGAATGACAACTTTGCGTGCTGCTCGTCCGATTTCCCGTTCTAGCATACGGACGCCCGCCTCACGGGTGTAATCACGGATAATTGTCAGCAGGCTTTCATTTTCGAAGGCGATTTCGTCCGGCAATAACCCGTTTTCCCTTATCTGGCGTGGTACAAGATATTGCGATGCAATGGCCAGTTTCTCATGCTCGGTATAACCGCTGAGCTGAATAATCTCCATGCGGTCACGCAGCGGCCCAGGAATGGGGTCTAGCTCGTTGGCTGTTGTGATGAACAGCACTTCACTTAAGTCAAAGGCGACATCAAGGTAATGGTCGCGGAACTCGGCGTTTTGCTCTGGGTCTAATACTTCTAAGAGGGCAGAAGCGGGGTCACCACGAAAATCTCGCCCTAATTTGTCTATCTCATCCAGCATAATAACCGGATTGCGAGAACCAACTCGGCGGATGGTCTGGATGATGCGACCGGGGAGCGCGCCAATGTAGGTGCGTCGGAAGCCCCTTATTTCTGCCTCATCCCGTACACCGCCTAAACTCATGCGAATGAACTTCCGCCCCATCGCCCGCGCAATAGAAGCGCCTAATGAGGTTTTACCTACACCGGGCGGGCCAACGAAGCATAAAATCGCCCCTAACCGCTCTCGCCGAACATAGTCTGTGATTTCTTGCTGTTCAAAAATCTCTGCCCGCTCTGCCCGCAGCTTGCGAACCGCCAAGAATTCCAGAATGCGGTCTTTTATATCACGCAGGCCATAATGGTCTTCATCCAAGACTGCACGAGCATTACTAATGTCAAGGTTATCCTCTGTGCGGATAGACCATGGCAGGCTAGTAAGCCAATCCAGATACGTACGGATGACGCCATATTCTGCGGCTGCTGTGGGTAAGCGCGAGAGGCGGTCTAACTCTCGTAACGCTTCTTTTTCTGCCTCTTCTGGCATTCCCGATTCAGCGATGCGTTTGCGAAACTCTTCAATTTCTACAGTTTGCTCATCGCCTTCTTTGAGTTCGCGTTGAATAGCTTTTAATTGCTCGCGCAGGAAGTATTCGCGCTGGGTTTTTTCCATCTCGGACTGAGCTTCACTTTGAATTTTGCGGCTCAGTTCCAGCACCTCAACTTCTTTGTGAAGCAAGGTCATTAGATGGCGCAGTTTGTCCGTAATCGTATCTAGCTCTAATACCTGTTGAGCATCGGCTAAATCCATACGGACATAAGTGGCCACTGAGTAGGCTAGTTGCAATGGGTCATCAACATTTAATGCCGAAGCCACAATCTCCGAGGGGATGTTATTTGGAATGAGTTCAGCAAGGTGAGAGAACTCATCCACCACATTCCGTACCAGTGCCTCAACTTCCAGGCTTTCTTCCACCGTTTCCGGTATGGCATGGACAGCAGCTTTGAGATATGGCTCTTCGGCAATGTATTCATCAATAGTGATGCGTGCTAACCCTTGAACCAGTAGCCGAATCGTACCATCTGGTGCGCGGAAAAGTTTATGAATAGCGGCTAATGTACCAATGGGGTAAATATCTTCTGGGCCGGGCTTTTCTAGTTCTGGGTTTTTAGATGTGAAAAGACCAACCAACCTATCCCCAGCGATGACATCATCAACCAACTTAATGCTACGCGGTTGGCCAACAGTGAGAGGAATAGCTGTTTGTGGATAAACTACAACGCCCCGCAATGGCAAAATGGGTAAGGTGCTTGGGATGGGCGTTGAATCGTCGCTTTTGTCTTCGTTTTCTTCTACGACGTTTACTGGTAGCGCGCTGTTTGGCGCTTTGTTTTCGTCATGGTCAAACAGTGGGTTGTTGAAACGGTCCTGAATGCTATCGGTCATGCTCAATTCCCGTTTGTTGAGTCTTGGATTTGAATATGTTGAATACGGCGAGGCAAATCTATACGCAGAAAGCCGTCAGCATAATGGGCTTCTACCCGCTCACGATCAATCGCATAGGGCAACTGCACATCAATGCGAAAATGACCGACACTTATTTCTACCTGATGGTATGCGGGAGATTCAAAGGTTGGGCGTTGTCTTTGCCCCATAATAATCAAGTGTTTAGCGTCTTGCAAGATGACTTTGAAGTCGTCAATGCGCATTCCCGCAATTTCTACCAGTACAACAAGGCGGTCTTTTAGTTCAATAATGTCTGTTGGTGGCGTGAAAGTGCGTCGCGAAGTTTGTAACATCGCTATAAACCTAATTTCTAACACAAGCTATCTCGAATTTAAGTATAGCATTCTTATATCGAAACATTGTTAGAAAGCGCCTTGAAAAACGCTATTTAGCCGTTGCTGACGGAATTTAGCACAAATATAAATTTTTGAAGTAAAATTTAAGAAAGCAACATCAACATACTTAGAGGAAGATTATGGCTACACCATCAATTATGAAGCATGTGGAATTGTTTCGTGGTTTAAGCGATGAGCAATTAAAACAGGTAGCGTTGCTCGGTAGAGAAGAGGTGTACCAAGTTGGCGACATCCTCTGTGAACAAGATGCTCCCGGCGATAAAGTGTTCATCATCATGCGTGGCCAAGTAGAAATACGAGTGCGTGATAGACGTGGTACACAGTATTCAGCGGTTTATCTTGGCGCAGGGCAGGTCATTGGTGAGATGGCGCTGGTAGATGAAGGAAAACGGTCAGCAACAGTTATCGCTGCGGAAGATGAAACGACAGTGTTTGCCATTCCCAGTGATGCGTTTGTGCGGCTTTGCAAAACCGATACCCATATCGGTTATTTGCTCATGCGTAATATTGCCCAAGACTTGTCCTTCAAGTTGCGGCATGGAAACACCAACCCATCAAGTGATTAAGAAAGGGGACGGTGATGATTTACAAAGTGAGTTATGTGGTAAAAGGTGGAAATTTCCCTGGGGGAATTAAAAATGAGACAGAGCGCCCTGTCATTGGGCAAAAGGTGCGCATTGGCCCCCATACTTTTGAGGTAATAGAAATTCTTGAAATCATGCCCCCACGCGATGATTTTCAGTTCCTTCATGTTACCGTTCAACCCATTGAAGAAGCCCAACAAGAAGCGCCATCTTAAAAAGGCGCTACCAATAGTAGGTAAGCGCCTTTTAGTCATTAGAATTCAATGATGTCGCCATCCTTACATAAATGTATGGGGCCTTCATAGGTCTCGGCTGCTTCTTCTGGCAACGGCGTTGGGTCTTGATTCCAGACGTGATAATGAATGAGATAGAGCGACTTTGCCCCCGCCTCAGAGGCTATCTCCCCCGCTTGTTTTGCGCTGCTATGGCCAAAGCCTTCGCCCGCCGCTTCATGCAGTAAAATATCAGCTTGATAGGCGAGGTCTGGCAGTGTGGGGATAGGCATGGTGTCGCAACTATAGGCAAAAATTTTTCCATTATTTTTGTTGTAAATTCGCAAACCTATCGTAGGCACAAAGTGCTTCACTGGCCACGAGTGAATGATGAAGTCTTTGTTCTCCATCAAAAATGTATTGTCACGCTCTGTCACTCGATGAAATGTCACTGGAAAAAAGTTTGGCCATGTCGCCCAATCAAATGCGGCCATCATATCTTCAATGCGGTTAATGCAATGGTGTAGGCCATAAATCCGCATGGGAGCAGTGCGTCCCTGTAGCCACATATGCATCATCATATTGGGTAAGCCCGAAACATGGTCGGGATGAAAATGCGTGAAGATGATGTCCTGCACAGCATCGTCTGTGAACCCTAGATTTTTGATTTTCCCCAGTGGGTTCGAACCAGCATCAACTAAAATCGGGCTATCCTGTTCACCGATGAGTAGAAAATGTGTGTAATCGTGGTCAGCATCATTAACTGCTGCTGCAGAACCTAGAATGACAATACGAGCCATAGATACTTATCCATCGTTGTTAAGGCGCTTGCAACGCCAGCAATGCACATATAGTAATCTTACAACATTCCTCGCCAGATTGCTTCTTTGCACTTGTTTAGCCGCCACCCATAAGCGCTACGATAACTCTTGGGGTGATATAGGCTTCAATGATGGCGGCGATGAACAAGCCCGGCAGAACGATACCAACCCCTATTTTGATTGTGTCGCCCAATGCAGTTATCCACGCATGCCCAACTGATGTCCCTTTAGGTAGATGCGTAATGACTGCGCCCAAACGTAATGCTGCGGCGGTTGCGATGATAATTATCGGGATTTCAATCACGCCATGTGTTAGTAGCGCCGCGCCCAGAAATCCAATTGGATAGCCAGCAAGCACCCATTGGCTGAGTAAATAACCCAAAATAGCGAATGTGGCGGAAGTGAGCACCAAGGCTACAACCCCAAAGCTGAAAATAGCCAATATGGTTGCTGCTAACAAGATGCGCCCGTTTTGCCAGACGATAAATAGAAATGCTTGCTCTTCCACATTCGCCACTTCTAAAAATTGGCCGAGTGTAGTCATCGAGTTCTCTAAACTCGTTTGCTCAGGTAATGGCAAGCGATATTGAGGGTCTTGACCAAAAATATATCCCAGCATGAACGCCGCAATGAAAACCCCAATAGTGACCATTAAGGGCATTTTGAGCTTAGCGAGAGAGTGGGGGATGGCTTGGCGATACCATTGGATGATATTGCTAGCGACTGTGCCATTATCATTTGTCGCGCGCACATAACGCCAAATTTTGCGTAAAGAACCCCGTAAATTTAACTGGTCAATTTGCCGCCCTAAAAGCTCTTCGCGGTTGAAAATCGTATTCCCTACGCGCAAGAGCAATAATACCACGACAAACATCCCAATGATGATTGCCCACAGCGCCCCAATCCCAGACGGCGATTCTGCGTCTGGCGCTAGGAACATAATTGCGCTTTCACCCTGTATCAGTAACGCCATTGGGATGATGATGAAACTTGCCAGCAAGTTGGCCGCACGGGTACTCGTCGCTTGGCTAGAGACAACAACCGCGCCAGTGACCATGACCAACGCTTGAACAACTGTCATCAAAATGATTTGAACAATGAGCATTGCTG
>DAOTWU010000565.1:0-3724 GCA_034435735.1 Anaerolineae bacterium
TCACCCGTGAGCGCTATGGCGATGGAAAAACCCAGCCGCCAGTAGAGCGCCGCCGCATCAGCTTCATTGACCTGCCCGTCAGCGCGACGGAAGACCGTGTAGTGGGGACGCTCGATATTGAAAAAGCCATTCAAAAGGGCGAACGCCACTTTGAACCGGGCGTTTTGGCGGCGGCCAATCGCGGCATCTTGTATGTCGATGAAGTGAACTTGCTTGATGACCACGTTGTCGATTTGCTGTTGGATAGCGCGGCGATGGGCGTCAATGTGGTGGAGCGCGAGGGCATTAGCTTCAGCCATCCGGCGCGTTTCATCCTCATCGGCACGATGAACCCCGAAGAAGGCGATTTGCGCCCGCAGCTATTAGACCGTTTTGCGCTATCAGTAGAGGTGCACGGCATCCATAGCGCCGAAGAGCGGATGGAAATCCTAGAGCGTCATATCGCCTTTGATAGCGACCCAGAAGGCTTCTTGAAGCAATGGGCAGCGGAAGAGCAAAAGCTCAGCGAGCGGATTGCCCTCGCCCGTGAGCGGGTGGATGATGTGCATTATACCCGTTACGACCTGCAACTTATCGCCCGTATGACCAGCTCCATGCAAATTGATGGCCACCGCGCCGATTTGGTCATTCTGAAGACAGCGCGCGCCAATGCCGCCTTCAGTGGGCGCGACCATATCACTCGCGAGGATATTTTGCTGGCGATTGAACTGGCTATCCCCCACCGCCTCAAGCGCGGCCCCTTCGCCGATGCGCAAGTGGATTTAAGCGCGTTGGATGCCCAAATGCAGCAGCTTGAAGAGGAAATGGGCGAAGACGAGGGCGACGCCAACCAAAGCAGCCAAGCGCCGGGGGATGACCAATCTTCCGATAAAAAAAAAGTGACGCAATAGGCGACGAAACCCACGAGACCGCTCCGGACTTAAGCAGCGCCGAAGCCGCCCCACAAGAGATTTTCCCCACGCAAAACGCGCACTGGTGGGAAGGCGGCGAGAAAAAGGAGTCCGGGGCGGAATTTGAAACCCGTAAACTTCAGACTAATTTGGATAAGATGACGCGGCGGCAAAGCGGACGGCGTTCTCGGACACGCACCGACCGCAAGCGCGGGCGCTATATTCAAGCGCGCCCCGCCGGCGACCGCACCGATGACATCGCGTTTGACGCCACACTGCGGGCGGCTGCGCCTTATCAAAAAGCGCGCGAACAGCAAAAAGAAGAGAGCGGTATGGCTTATGCTCTGCGCAAGAGCGATTTACAGCGCAAAGTGCGGGTGCGTAAGGCCAGCAACCTGATTTTGTTCGTTGTTGACGCTTCATGGAGTATGGCCGTGGCGGAACGCATGCAGGCGACGAAGGGCGCGATTATGTCGCTGCTCACCGATGCCTACCAGCGGCGTGACCGTGTCGGTCTGGTGGTGTTCCAAAAAGACCGCGCCACGTTGGTATTGCCCCCGACTAATTCGGTGGTGCTGGCAAAAGAAGCGCTGGCCGATATTCCCGTTGGCGGCAAGACACCGCTCAGCGCTGGCCTGCTTTTGGCTTACGAGACCATCAAACGCGAGAAATTGCACCAGCCCGATGTCATGCCAATGATGATTTTATTGACCGATGGCGCGGGTAATGTTTCGCTCAGCGCCAACAGTTCGCCAGAGGAAGAGGCACACCGCATCGCTGAAATGATACGCGATGAGGACATCCGCACAGTGACCATCAACATGGAGCATGTGGCGTTTGACCAAGGGTTAGCAGCACGACTAGCGGAACATTTAGGCGGGCCATGTTATACGCTGGCGCAACTACGCGCGGATACACTGCTGGAGACCGTGCGGGCGGAGATGGAGCGGTAATGCTTTGCAGAAGGCGAACAAGTGCTCTACAATAGAAAAAACTGGCAAGGCCTAAATGGATACAATCAAACCAACTCGTTTGGAGAAATTTAACCAATATTCCAAAAACAATGGGCATACCTTTGTCGTGCGCATCAAAGGTACACGTCGATATTTGGAGCTATTAAGGGATACTATTCAAGCTAATCATACTGTGAATATCAGCCCTATTTGGCCAGACCAATATTATGACTATGATTTTGGCCTTTTCATCAATAATGCTAACGAACAATTGGCGTCCCAAATATCAGCAATACTTTCACTATTTGAGCGTTATCTATTTTTGGATGATAATTTGGCACAAACATTTGCCCTAGACTATCATATGCAATATCAAGGTGGGCGAACAAAAATAGGGGAACTGGTTTATCAAGCGAAATACCAGAACGGCACAATAGACCAATTGGTCAAGCATTTCTTAGAGTTCATCGAGCACCATCCCTTATACCATCAAGCAGATTACATTTATGGCGTTCCCAGCAGCCGCTCACCGTTAGTACAACAACTTGTTACACGTCTTGGCCGCGATTTGGACAAACCAATTGCGCCAATAGTGATCAATAAGCATCCAAGCAATATGAAAGATTTATCATTGGAAGAGAAGTTCCAGCAAGTTGGTAAAATTTTTGAAACTGTACGTGTGGATGAACAAAATTTACAAGGCAAACACATCATACTTATCGACGATATTTACCAATCTGGCGCTACGATGAATGAAATTGCGCAGCGCTTGCAGCGTTATGGTGCTACTGTTTACGGATTAGTAGCCACAAAAACACATAGTCAATCAAATGTTTAGCCATAGCGACACCTTATGGAAATGAAAGCTCTTTTGTCCATTCGCGGCATTGGGCAAAAACGTTACCAACACATACAAAAGCGCCTAAAGGAACGTGGCCAAAATATCGATTACCTCTTATCGCTTTCTGCTGAAAGGATAAAAGAGGAATTTGGTTTACCTATTCAAGTCGCCACCAATATCGTTACTTTTGCCAAAGAACAGCGAGCAACTTCCCCGCTACAACAAAAAAATATTGCTATTCTCACTGTGGATAATCCACAATATCCCCAAAAACTCAAAACCGTGTTAGGAGATAAAGCTCCTAATCTAATTTATGTATGGGGAAATTTAGAGCTACTCAACCGCCCAACTATCGGCTTTTGCGGTTCAAGAAATACTGATGAGCACGGCTTATCTATCACCCGTGCAATTATCAAACAACTAGCACCATATCAGTGGGTGGTTGTAAGCGGCCATGCACGTGGGGTTGATACTATTGCACATCGGGCAGCGCTGGAGGCGGGCTTAGGGACTATTATAGTTCTTCCAGAAGGCATTCTCACTTTTAAGTTACGAGATGAGTTGAAACAAATAGCCCGTCCAGACCAGTTGCTCATCATCTCAGAATTTGAGCCTGAAGCTTCTTGGCAAGTATGGCGTGCTATGAAACGTAACCAAACTATTGTAGCATTGGCTGAGGCCATGGTTTTAGTTCAAGCTGGGGAAAAAGGTGGCACATTTGAAGCGGGAAAAACCGCATTAAGGCTAAAAAAACCTCTTTTCGTGGTTGAATTTGAGAAAAAGCATGCCAACAACTCTGGCAATCAACATTTTCTCAGTAAAGGTGCATATGCCTTAAAAAGAGATAAGACGACGCTTGAACCTAATATCTCAGCCATCGTAGAAATGGTTAAAACAAAGCATAAAGACTACCAGCAACTTCCTTTATTAAATTTAACTGATTAACAACAAGGAGCGCGGGAGCATGTCTCAATCGGACAAAGTGAAAATTTTTGAGATTAAGCAATATATGATTATCTGGCGGCAATTGGAAGAGCGCG
>DAOTWU010000566.1:0-2676 GCA_034435735.1 Anaerolineae bacterium
ACGGTCTCCGCACCATACATCGCATCTTGACTTTCCGCCAAAGAGATACGGACGCCCGCCGCCCGCAATGCGCGAATAAATTCAACAATACGCTGGTCCATTATGCTGGCCTTCTACTCATCTCACCTACTTCATCCTAACCTGAAATGCGCCCCAAAGACAAGCGCCACAGCGCTACTCATCCAACCCAAGGCGGCGGCGGCGCGCGGCCAATTGCTCGGCGATGGCGTCTTTCTGGCGCTGCTCGGCGGCTTGCTCTAGCTCTCGTTCGCGCTCTGCCAAACGTTCCACTTGTTTCACAAATGCCTCTTTATCCCAAGAGGCCAGTGCTTCATCCACTTCACGCGTGGGCTTAGCCGTCTCTTTGGCGGGGGCGGGCACAGTGACCTGTCGCGCTGGTTTTTCTTCTCGCTGTTGGGGCTGTTGTTGGGGGCGCTCTTGCCGTGCAGCATACCAACGATAGGCGAAGAAGCCCAGCACACCCACCACAGCCAGCGGAAGAATGGTGCGGATTAAGGCGAAGACACTATTGAGCAAAAAAGCAGCGACAATAATGGCGACCACCGCACCGCCAATTTTTATCCATGTGCTGCGTGATAATTGCATGGGCGAACTCCTTAGTTGACCAATTTATATTCATTATAAAGGCAAGTCATTAACTTTACGTTACTCTGTGGGGGGAAGTTGTGAGTGTGCATGAAAAAATCAGCCACCATGCCAAACAAGAGGGGGGAATGTAGCGGATATGAGCATTTATGCTTTTCCCAATACCTTCGCCTTTGTGATGCTCCATCAAGTTGCTCGTTTATGTCAAGAACTAGCGACAACTTTAGTGATGGCATTTTCTTGATTATTCATTGATTTTTACTAACCGTTAAATTTACCACCACCCCTATCTTAATCTTAATTTAGGGCAATCGCATATGAAAGCTTAATGGAGGATAATAGTAGCTAAAAAAGGAGCTGCCATGTTTCCAGAAAATAGTGTCATGTCCTACTTTGCTGATATGGATGATCCACGCAGCGGTCAAAATATTAGCCATCCACTTATTAATATCATCACGATAGCCATCTTGGGAACGATATGTGGTGCGGACGGTTGGACAGAAATTGAAGAATATGGCAAAGCCAAAGAAGATTGGCTATCGACATTTTTAGACTTACCCAAAGGTATACCATCGCATGATACATTTGGACGCGTGTTTAGTTGGCTCAATCCGGATCAATTCCAAGCCCGTTTTATGAGATGGACGCAAGCATTATGCGAGAAAACAAAGGGGCAGTTAGTGAGTTTGGATGGCAAAAAGTTGCGCGCATCTCAAGATAGCAGACATGATAAAGACGGGATATGGATGGTGAGTGCTTGGACACAAGCCAATCGCTTGGTCTTAGGTCAGCAAAAGGTGGATGAGAAATCCAATGAAATCACAGCCTTGCCCGCCCTCTTAGAACAACTGGATATTACCGGCTGTATGGTGACAATTGATGCCATCGGGACACAAACTGAGATTGCGAAAGCCATTATCGAGGCTAATGCGGATTACATTCTGGCTGTCAAAAAGAACCAGAAAAGGCTTTATGAGGATATAGACATGCTGTTTGAGGGGTTTGAGCAAAGTGAATATCAAGATGTTGCATATGACAACTACAAACAAATCTCACAAGCCCATGACCGGCGTGAAATCCGTCATTGTTGGATTGTCCATCATCGTGACTATCTGACTTATTTGCGTGAGCATGAGCAGTGGGCGGGCTTAAAGAGTTTGATAAAGCTGGTCACTATTCGACAACACAATGAGAAAACAACGGTCACAACACGCTATTTCATCAGTAGTTGGCAAGGGGATGCACAGCAGGCTTTACAATATGTGCGTGATCACTGGCATATTGAGAACAATTTGCATTGGGTTTTGGATATTGCCTTTCGAGAAGATGCTTCACGCATTCGTCATCAACATGCACCACAAAATATGGCGACATTACGCCATCTCGCCCTGAACTTATTGAAACAAGATACTACACTCAAAGTGGGTATTGCTGCCAAACGGAAACGGGCTGGATGGGACAATCGTTATTTAACTCAGATTTTTTGTTCTTGATGAATCCATATGCGATTGCCCTATTCTTACAGGTTTCACTTGCGCGATTGGCCGATGGTAGCAATAGTTACTCCTATAAGAATGATACCGCTACCTATAATTTGTTGGCTGACAGGCACTTCACCTAACAATATCAATGCGAGGATGGCGCTGCCTATTGGCTCTAATTGTGTGGATAAACTGACATAAGTGGCGGGAAGATACCCAAGCGCGAAATTTAGCGATGAATGCCCAATGAGTTGAGGGATGAGGCCTACAGCAATGAGCAACAAGTAAACTGGTGCATCATAACCAATTACAGGCGTTTGGCTAATGAGTACCACTACACTCATGACGATAGCGCCACAGGTATAAACCAACCATATATAAGGCACAAGGGGTAAATCTTCTCGCAATTTACGTCCAATAATGAAATAGACCCCAACCGCAATCGCCCCAACCAGCGCCAGCCCGCTGCCTAATAACACATTTCCTCCAGCAGGCGCACCGCTATCTTCACCAGGGATGCCGATGATAAAGCCACCCACGACGGTAATAATCAACCCCGCAATAATAAGCTGGGAAAGTTTGGTGCGTA
>DAOTWU010000567.1:0-2317 GCA_034435735.1 Anaerolineae bacterium
CGCTGTTCTTTCGTGGGGTATTGCAACAAGGGCGCGAGTTTTGGGAAGTGGGATTATGGTCCAGTTTCTGGTCTATCCTGCTGTTCTTCCCCCTGCTCAATCTAGGCGAGTATCCAGCAGTGGCGTTTGTAATTGCGGTAGCGCTCGTAATTATCAATATGATTTACAGTTATGTGCGTTATCGAAACGGATTAGCCGCTGCGTGGTTATGCCAGATTACAATTAACGTGGTGATGATTTTCCTGCCATTTTTGTGATAATGGCCTCGCTTTTGGGAAATATATCCCAAATTTGGGATATATTTCCCAAGTTGGCATTAGTCATACCCTGGCCAATCATCATCCATACCCAAAATATCAGACATCAGCACTGCACCCTCGTTCACCTTTGGCAGGCGGCTTAAATAGCGCTCTGTGACAGCAACGTTACTATGCCTCAATAAACGGCTAATTTTGTCAATCGGCACACCAGCTTCATGCAACGCACCGGCAACGGAACGGCGCAAATCATGAGGAGCAACATGCCCAATACCTGCATGTTTTGCGCTACGCTCAATAACAAGCCAGATACCATCAGGCGATATACCTCGTGCAGCGATGCGCCCACCTTTCCAGATACGACGTAATAATGGGCTGGCAGGGTCAGGTGAGCCACCCAGTGCACGCCGCCAACGTTCCAACACCCGCATTACAGAACGCGGCACATCAATTAACGCCATCTTGCGCCCTTTACCATGTACCCGCAATACAACACGATTGTTTTGTAAAGACAAATCCCCCCAGCGAGCAGCTGATAACTCTTCACGACGCAATGCCATTGTACAGAGCATGGTCGAAAGCAGCGCATTTCTATACTCTTGATTTTCTGAAGTAGCAATCTGACGGGAAGATTCCATCAATAGGCGCAATTGGTCGATGGAAAGCCAACGCCCCATACGTTGGCCAGCCTCTGCTTTAGGAGGGCGAACCCGCGCCATCGCAGCAGCAGTATAATCATCCAACCATTGGGCTTCTGCAAGCAAATCAGCCAATGTGACAATGGCCGCCCGTGCTTGTTCGACACCTTGCTTGCCATGACCAGCATAAACCAACCGCCCCAACCATGCTCGCAACTGTTGTGCACTCAAACTTTGATTCAGTGTATCGACAGGCAGCGCCATCATGCGTTGGATACGGGCATCGCCGCGTGTGGGCTTCAATCCGGCAATGTCTGCTAAATATGTATCGACCCAACGAAAATATGCCCGTATGGTATGGCGGCTACTTGCACGACCGGGCAATGCAGCGGCGAAGTTAAATGTAATCCCTCTCAATTCATCCGATATATCATAAGCGTTGCGGCGTTGGGGTAATCGCTGGTTCATAACACCCTTTCTTCACGATGATGTTCTCATTATAACATTCACGAGAAGAAAAAACGCCCCACCGAAGTAGGGCGTTTGTTTTGCAATGTGAAAAGGGTTAGCGCTGCTCCAGCGGCACCCATTTCAAGTCCATGGGACCGACGTAATTGGCACGCGGACGAATCAAGCGGCCACCCATTTGTTCGATAATGTTGGCTGTCCAACCAGCGACACGCGACATGGCAAACAGCGGAGTGAACATATCAACCGGAATGCCCAATGTATAAAGCACGATAGCGCTGTAATAGTCCACATTCGGGAACAATTTGCGTTCAATGAAGTATTCATCAGAACGGGCAACTTGCTCAAGCTTTTCAGCAATCTGGAACCATTTGTCATTACCCGTGCTGGCAGCAAGCGCGCGTGCCTGTTCTTTAAGGATAGCACCACGCGGGTCCGGCGCTTTGTATACACGGTGACCAATACCCATAATGCGGCCACCCTTTTCCTTGACTTCTGTTTTGAACCAGTTTTCTACATTATCTAGTTCACCAATCTCAAGGAACATCTTCATGGCAGCAGTGTTTGCACCACCGTGCAACGGGCCTTTGAGAGCAGCAATACCACCAACCACCGCGCTGTGCATATCAGATTGGGTGGCGGTAATTACGCGGGTGGTAAAGGTGCTGGCGTTAAAGCCGTGGTCTGCCAGCAGCACAAGGTAAACATTAATGGCATTGCTGGCTGTCTCGTCCGGTTCTTCACCAGAGAGCATGTAGACAAAGTTCTGTGCCAGTGTGAGGTCTTCGCGTGGGGCGACAGGTTCTTTGCCCTGAGAAATGCGAATCCATGCAGCGCAAAGGGTGGTAATTTGGCCGGTCAAGCGAACAGCTTTACGCAGAGCAACATCTTTATCAGTGTTGTTCTCTGCATCAGCATCATAATGCGACAAAGCGGAAACAGCGGTACGAAGAA
>DAOTWU010000568.1:0-2660 GCA_034435735.1 Anaerolineae bacterium
CGGGCTTTCCGGCGGAACGAATTGGTCAACGCCAATGAAGTAAACATCGGGATTGGCTTCAGCCGCTTCACGGGTAGCATCCGCAATCAAGAAGCCAACGGTCACAATGGCGTCGAAGCCCTCATTCACACAGGTTTGAATGTTAGCTGCGTAATCAGTTTCGCTCTGAGTTTCGATAAAGCTATAATCCAGATCAAAATCTTCGGCGGCGGCTTGTGCGCCAAGATGAGCGAACTGGTTAAACGTGCCGTCATTTACACGGCCAAGATCGGTGACGAGGCAAACGCTCTCAATGGGTTCCATCTCGCCATCCTGCGCGAAAGCGGCCAGCGGCAACATGCCAACCAGCAACATAACCAACGCGCTGATAATAAGTGTTTTCTTCAACATATGCTTTCCATCCCTTTTTTTCTATGAATTAGGGTAGCACGATAGGACACTGCTAAATGTAGCGCATTTTACAAATTTCGCAACTAAATTCTGCAAATTGCACAGAACCCTTAATCGTTTCGCCTTATCTACTCAATATCAGTTTCGATATAAGGGCTTTTTCATACAACAGGCAAATGCACTGTGAACCATGCGCCGCGCTGCTCGCCCTCGCTATAGGCGGTAATCGTCGCCCCATACTGCTCTAGCACTGCCTTGACAATCGCTAATCCTAAGCCATTGCCTTCATAATCGTGTCGCACACTCTCATCTCGGTAAAAACGTTCAAATAATCGCTCTGCTTCGGTAGGATTGAACCCCACACCAGTGTCCCACACTTGCACAACGACGTTATCGCCCTCTAAATACGCCTTAAGCCCAACTTTCCCCTGTTGCGTGTATTTAATCGCATTGCCCAATAAATTATTGAGCACTAGCCGCAAATCATTATCAGAAATTGTCACCGCGGGCAACAGTTCCTCAATTTCAGCTTCATAGCTTAATCCAGCTTGCTGTGCTCGAATGCGCCAGTTACGGCCAATATCACTTAACACGGTGCTAGTTTCTTCTACTGCGCCATTGGTCACATGCCGCCCCTCATCAATACGCGCCAACGTCAGCAGAGAAGTTACCAGCTCTGCCATATGAGAAACCTCTTGCTGTAAATCGGCGATGTACTGAGCTTTTTGCCCCTCATCAAGCGTCTGGTTAGCAATAGCATCCAAGCGCAAGCGCATAGTCATCAAAGGGTTGCGCAACTCATGTGCAGCATTATTGACGAAGCTCCGTTGGGCGGTCAAAATTTTGTCCAACTGCTCGCTCATATGATTGAACGCCTTAGATAAATCACCTAACTCATCTTCACGCTCGACCGGCATTTTTACGCCAAGCTCTCCCTGCGCCATCTTCAATGCCGACTTCTGCAAGGCCACAATTGGGCGTAATATGGTGCTAGAAATCCATAAACTAGCGATAAAAATTAACAGCAGCACCGGCAAAGATGCCAAGACAAGTTGTATCCATTGTTGATGAATGCTTTGATAAAGTGGGGTTAATGAACGTGACAGCACAAAATAACCAATGGGATGCTGCTCATAATAAATCGGCGTCGCGACAAAGAGATAATCCTCGCCACCAGCAAAGGGGCGTATATCAACCCCCGTGCGCCCCCGCGCCGCTTGTGCTAAATCCGGCGTTTGCTCGGCAACTTGCTGCGATTCATAACCATCGCCCAAAGTGAACGCGATGATGCGGCGATTGCTATCCACTAGCAGATAGTGCCAAGCTGCATCAAATTGCAAGCTAGATAGCGCATTCTGAATATCTTGCCCACCTTTTCCCTCTAAATAATGTTCCATTGGTTCTGGTAAGCTGGCCGCGATTTTAAGCGCTTCGGCTTCAACTTGCGTCTGGAAAAACTCCATGCTCATGCTCTGAATTTGATCGCCGGCAATCAGCACTTGTAACACACTACCCACAACAACAATCGGCAAAAATGTGAGTAGAATGCGTTGCCGAAACGAGAGCTGCTGCAACAACTTCCCCCATGGCGAGAAAACTTTTTCTAGCCGCTTTTGCGCTTTATACAGCATCGATTTAACCCAATGAGAAGGGGCAAAGACTTGCCCCAATTTAGCGAAGTTCATCGGGCAATTCCTCCGCATCTACGAAGCGATACCCTACCCCACGCACCGTTTGCAGATAAATCGGGTTCGTGGGGTCATCTTCTATCTTGGCGCGTAACCAACTCATATGCACATCCAGCGTTCGGGTATCTCCCAGCCAGTCTGTGCCCCAAACTTCATCAAATAGCTGTTCCCGTGTGACCACCTTACCGAGGTTAGTCATCAACAGGGCGAGGATTTCAAATTCCTTTTGGCGCAAGGTCAAAGTCTCGCCACGTTTGGTCACTAACCGCTTTTCTAGATTGATAGCCACATCCCCCACCCGTATTTCTGGAGCGACAAGTTGGCCGCGGTCGAGGTTGACCCGCCGTAACATCGCCCGTACATGGGCTTCTAACTCTTGAAAGCTAAACGGCTTCACCAGATAGTCATCCGCGCCCAGTTCTAGCCCCTTAATGCGGTCGGTACTATCGCCCAGTGCTGTCAGCATGATAATCGGCACCGTGCTATGCTGACGTATCGTCTGGCAAACCTGCCATCCATCTAACCCGGGCATCATGACATCGAGCACAATGACATCTGGCTGAGCTACCAGTGCCAAACTCA
>DAOTWU010000569.1:0-8556 GCA_034435735.1 Anaerolineae bacterium
CCCTTAGCGATAGGCTCGCATGGCGAAAACTTGCGGCGTAATGCCCCAACCCTATGGAATGTTGCTTATGCTACCAGCCTATTTTGGGATGGTCGCGCTAGTTCATTAGAAGAGCAAATGCTTATTCCGCTGACTGCCGAGAGTGAGATGGGGGCAGATTTAGATGAACTCATTGAAGAACTAGAAGGAATACCAGAATACGTTGAGCTATTCAATGCAGCATTTGAAGATGGCATCACAGTAGAGAATATCACCCATGCGATTGCCGCTTTTGAGCGCACACTCATCAGCAATAACTCCGCTTTTGACCGCTTCGCTGCAGGCGATTTCAACGCGCTTACCCCTGCGCAGCGCCGAGGTTTCGATGTTTTCCGTAGTGCTAAAACGCGCTGCTTCGAATGTCATGCCTGGCCAACTTTCTCGCACAATACATTCCATGTGTTGGGTGTTCCCGATGTTGACCCCGATAATCCCGATTTAGGCCGTGTGGAAGTGTTAAATGCGGCAGATGCAGAGCGCGCCTTCCGCACGCCTATGCTACGTAATATCGCCCTAACTGCACCCTATATGCACAATGGTGTTTTTGAAACATTAGAAGAAGTTGTGGACTTTTACGAACAGGGCGGCGGCCCCGCTTTCGGCCTAGACATTAAGGTTGATGAGAAAATACGCGGGTTTGATTTAACAGAGCAGGAACGGCAAGATTTAGTCGCTTTCCTCTTCGCATTAACGGATGAACCAGCAGAGCTTATCGCTATTCCAGAGAGCGTGCCATCTGGCTTGCCGGTTGTCGAGCATATGGATAATCCGGCGCGCGATTTGGTAGAAGCCTCTACTGCGCCGCCCTATTCACCAGAAGACCATGAACCGCAAACATTCATCGTGCAAGAGGGGGAATCCATTCAGGCGGCTGTTGATAAAGCCCTGCCAGGCGATACGATACTCGTAGAGCCAGGCGTATATTATGAAACCGTGTATGTAGACACCAACAACATCACCCTTAAGGGCATGGTTGATGGCAATAACAGGCCATGGTTCGATGGTGAAAACTGGCGTAGTGACGGTGTGAACGCTACTGGTGATGATTTTGTGATAGAAGGCTTCGGCTTCAAAGGCTATGTGGGTAATGATGTGCTTGTCACGGGCGCTGAACGGGTCGTCTTCCGCGATTTGATTATTGAGGGCATCCGCGATGTTGAAGGGCTGAGCACGATTTACGGCATTTATCCAATTGAATGCACCGATGTGCTGGTAGAAAACACCGTCGTAACAGGCATTGCCGATGCAGGGATTTATGTTGGGCAAAGCCGTGGGCCAATTATCGTGCGCAATAACGAAGTCTATGGCAATGTGACCGGTATCGAAATTGAAAATAGCACCAATGCAGAAGTGTATGGCAATGATGTTCACGATAACACGGGTGGCATCTTGGTGTTCTTGCTCCCCAACAATCCATCAAAAGTGGGGTATAACACGCGAGTCTATGACAACGACATCTACGACAACAATCACCCCAACTTTGGCGATCCAGATTCCACGGTGGGCATTGTGCCACCGGGAACGGGTATTTTGATTATGACGGCGGATAATACCGAAGTCTTCAATAACCGCATCCGTAACAACAAAACGGTCGGCTTGGGGTTGACCAGCCTTTATATGATTTATGACCGGGATACCGAGTTTGACCTTGGACCATTGCCAGAAAACAACTGGATTCACGATAACATTTGGGAGAACAATGGCTATGAACCAGCCGGATTAGTTGCTGATTTAGGTTTACCCGGTGCAGATATTATCTGGACGGGTGACGGCTGGAATAATGCGTTCGATGAGCCGAATGCCAGCAAATTCCCCCCACTGCTGCCAGAACGCGGCTGGGCAGACCCATTCAAACGGGCGTTGTGGCGCTTCTATGATATTTTGATTGGCTTGCTGCTATAAAAGAGAAGGGCGGGGCACATAGCCTCGCCCAACTTTATTCTGTTTATCCGTTTGGCTGAGTTTGCGCCTCAGATGGATTTTTCAAGCGGTCTGTTGGTGCTTTAGGGCGCTTGAAAATATAACCTTCCCCATCATAAGCAACCAGCTCAAAACCTGCCCGCCCCATATCATTGAGCACAACATGAAACGGCTGGTCTTTCCATTGGTTTTGCTTGTCTCCATTGGCACGGTACTGAATGCCATAGGACTTGATGGGACTAACAACGACATACTCCCACTGCTGCATAAGAACGAATCCCCATAACTAAAAGTGATCGAATATATAGCGTGTTGTATGGGTATTGTACTGGCAAAGCGCAAAACGCATACGTTAAGAGATGGTTTGCATCTGTTTACATCAGCGGCAGCTAGGGCATACGGTCGGCAGACCAATATTCATACTCCATATATTGCGCTGTGCACTCAGACTGTTGTGTTCCATGTAGGTGGCGCACAACATGCAAGGCCATATCAATACCAGCAGAGACGCCTGCTGACGTGATAACGCGCTCATTTTCCACCCAGCGTTTACCAGGGCAAAGTTGTGTATTGGACGATAGCTCCGCCAGTAAATCAAAAGTGGTGTGGTAAGTCGTAGCGCTCAACCCGTTTAATAAACCAGCTTTACCTAATAACAACGCGCCAGTACACACAGAGAGCAATAGTTCTACTTGCTGGTATTGTTGCTGTATCCAAGTGATAACTTGCTCATCGTGTAATAGGGGGCGTGTGCCATTTCCACCAGGTATGAGCGTAATTGCAGCAGAAGGCATACTAGCAAAACTATAGTCAGGCATGACTTTCAGGCCATTACGTGCAGTGACTTGCTGGCCATCTTTACTGACGGTCACAACATTAAATAGATGTTGGCCGTCTCCGTCTCTCGATACAGCAAAGACTTCATAAGGGCCAGTAAAATCAAGTATTTCTACATCGTCAAAAATGAAGATGGCAACAGTACGTGGCGACATAGGTTTTATCCTCTCACTAGCATCAAAGCGGCGAATTACTTTTAGCCTAAAGCAAGACACAGCATATTGCATAGAGTTATTGAGACCACTTACCCTTACAGTTGGCACAGTTTGCCGCTAAAATGCATTGGTTTTGTACATTGAGTGTAACGGGGTATACCAAGCGTGAGCCAAACGCGCAATGATATTCGGAATGTAGCCATTATCGCCCATGTTGACCACGGCAAGACAACGTTGGTTGACGGCATGCTCAAGCAGGCACGGGTGTTTCGAGAGGGTGCGCAAACTGTAGAGCGTATTCTAGATAGCAATGAATTGGAGCGGGAACGCGGCATCACTATTCTAAGCAAGAACACCGCCATTACATGGGGTGATGTCAAGATTAATATCGTCGATACGCCTGGCCACGCCGATTTTGGTGGCGAGGTTGAGCGGGTGCTCAATATGGTAGATGGCGCGCTATTGCTGATTGACGCCGTCGAGGGGCCAATGCCACAAACACGCTTTGTGTTGCGCAAGGCGTTGGAACTTGGCTTGCGGGTGATTGTGGTCATCAACAAAATTGACCGCCCACACGCCCGATTAGAAGAGGCGCTCAATGAAACTTTTGACTTATTCATTGAGTTGGGTGCGAATGATGAACAAGCAGACTTCCCGATTGTTTATGCCATCGGTTTAGAAGCGCGCGCGGGTCTATCCCCTGATGAACTGGCAGATGACCTATCGCCGCTGTTTGAAACTATCCTGAAGGAAATACCAGCGCCAACAATTGATGCGGATAGCCCGGCGAAACTGCTGGTTACCACGTTGGAATATGACAACTATAAAGGGCAAATTGGTGTAGGCCGTTTGCGCTCTGGTGTATTAAAGCGCGGCATGGAAGTAGTGCGGATTGCACATGATGGCACGCGAACGAATGGACGGCTGGAATATCTTTTCACTTATCGCAATCATCAACGCGAGGAAATTGATGAAGCCTTAGCAGGCGATATTATCGCTTTTGGTGGCCTGCCAGAAATCGCTATCAGCGACACGGTAGCGCATCCGGATGTCACCGAATCATTGCCTGCAATCACAGTAGAAGCGCCAACTGTGCGCATGACCTTCGGCGTAAATACATCACCCTTCGCTGGGCGCGAGGGGAAGTCTGGTTGGGGCACATCGCGCAAATTGCGGGAACGCTTGATGAATGAGATGCGCAGCAATGTTGCGCTACGGGTGGAAGATGGTGATTCTCCAGAGCGGCTAGTTGTCAGTGGGCGCGGAGAGTTGCATCTGGGTATCCTCATTGAAACCATGCGTCGCGAGGGGTATGAGTTCGAAGTGAGCAAGCCCGAAGTGATTTATCGAGTAGACCCCGATACGGGCGCAACCCTAGAGCCTTATGAAGAAGTGCATATTGAGGTTGCAGATGATATGAGCGGCCCTGTTTTAGAGATGATGGGGTCACGGCGGGGTGTCATGTTGAATATGCATAGTGAGAACGGCACAACCTATCTCACTTATCGCGTTCCAACACGCTTCCTAATTGGTTTTCAATCGCAATTCATGCGTGTTACCAGCGGCATGGGGCAAATGCACACGCTTTTCGATGGCTATGACAATCTCGCCTCTGGTGAGCCCCCTTCACGCCAATCGGGCAGCCTTGTCGCTATGGAAAATGGCACAGCAATGACCTACGCGCTGCAACATCTTCAACAACGCGGCGTATTTTTCATTGAACCAGGCACAGAGGTTTATGCGGGGATGGTCGTTGGCGAACACATTCGCAATGAAGACCTCGACATCAATGTGACCAAAACCAAGCAGCTTTCGGCCATTCACACCAAGCAATATGGTGAGGAAATTCGCTTAAAAGCAGTGCAGCAGATGAGCCTCGATGACTATATTCAGTTCATGGCTGAGGATGAATTACTAGAAGTAACACCGAAGAGCTTGCGCTTGCGGAAACGTATTTTGAATGCCGAACAGCGCATTCGGGAACGTAAGCGGCGCGAGAAAATGCTGGAACAGGCATAAGTCAGTAGGGGCGCAACCTGCATAAGGAAGCGCCCCTTTTTCATTTAATTACCTACAATAAAGGCAAGTGTCTGCGCCATCTCTAAGTTCGGCGCATAAGAAATAACAGTAACATCTTCTTCTACTATGATACAGCTGGCTTCGTTGTCCCCTACCCAGCAGGGGCTGTTTAAGGGTGTGGGAAAGCGAGACTGTGCCCACTCTGTATAAGCTGCGGCAAACTCTTGCGTATCCTCGAAACTATCCCAGACAATACGCCATACCCAAGCGATGTCACCTGTCTCGTCATGTTGGTAGATGCGTAACAAATCACCGCCCCAGCCCTCCGCTGCTTCGGCAGCTTGTGAAGATGTGAGCTGATTGGCAAGAAACAAACGCAGATAAAATTCACCAACAGTACGCTCCAAAGCATTTTGCCAAGGCTCATCCAGCTCATATCCCTCAGTGTCATAATCTGGCAAGGTGACGGTATGGGGCATATCACCACTGAAATAGCGCTCTGGATGAAGAATTTGCTCGGTGCTTTGGGGGAGTTTATCTGTAAAAGCAGCATTTACCATCTCCCAACCACCACGATTATAGAGCGTTGAAACGAAACTCAGCCCCGTTTCATAGGGAAAAAACAGTTCTTGCCGCAATATATCTGGTGTGCCCTCTGGCAGGTCTAGGTTGCCCAATTGCATTTGTTGAAGCACCAATTGAGCTAAAACCATAACGGGATTCTCTTCCATGCGGGCGGTCATATACTGCGACATCGCTAAGGTTGCATCACCTTCAACTAATGCAGAAAAAGCCAGTAGCGCATCGGGATTGGTTATCCGCGTAGCTTCTAAATCTTCAAAATAGCCCGCTAGGTCAAAGTTCTGGTCTTGTAAGGCGTGTACAAATTCATGGGCGTAAGTGACTTCCTCTAAGAATGGCAAAACGCTGCCGAATGTATCGCCCGTTAACAAAACAACGTTCATTGTTTCGGCGTCAACATCATAAAATCCAGCCACTTGGTCGTGATACAAATCTAGATAAATAGCCCGCAAATCAACATCTGGCGAAAGAAAGCCCAATGCCCGATAGAATAGCATCTCACGTTCGGCCACTTCTGGCGGAAATTCTTCATCAAGCAATGTGATGAGGTACTGTAAGAGGTCATCACGATTGGGGAAAGCACGGGTAAGTGGTTCTTGCAGACTTAATCCCCGAAGTGACTCCATCGCAATTTCAATGCCATCAATTTGTTGTTGTAGGGTCGGTGGGATGTCGGGTTCAGTATCTTGGGCAATGATGGGTATTGAAAACAAAAAACTTATAGCAACTAACAGCAACAATCGAATGCGCATATATATACCTACCTTTTACTAGAACTAGCAAACAACGCTTCTAACGCTAACTGAAGGCTTTACAGAAGCTCTTTCAGAACTATAATACCATTCTGTTGTTTATGTGTATAATTTCGTGGGCCTCAACATGATATTAAGGAGGGCACGAGTCCATGATTGAAGTACAAGCGTTAACCAAACGTTACGGTGCGGTAACCGCGATAGATAATCTTTCGTTTACCGCCCAACCGGGACAAGTTACTGGTTTTCTCGGCCCTAATGGGGCGGGTAAAACAACCACGATGCGTATCCTCACTGGCTTTATGCCGCCAACATCTGGCACAGCGATTGTGGCTGGCTATGATGTATTCACCCAAAGCATGGAAGTGCGGCGGCGTATCGGCTATTTGCCAGAGAATGTTCCGTTATATCGTGATATGACTGCTATTGGTTATTTGATGTATCTGGCGGAAATTCGCGGGTTAGATGACCGCCGTAAAAAAGCTGAAGCAGCATTAGACCGTGTTGGATTGCTTTACCGTGCGAAGAGCCGTATCCGCTCGCTATCTAAAGGTATGCGGCAGCGCGTTGGTCTGGCGGCTGCATTGTTACACGATCCTGAAGTTCTGATTTTAGATGAACCCACGATTGGTTTAGACCCCTTCCAAGTGCTGGAATTGCGCGACCTTATCCGTGAATTGGGTGAAGATCATACAGTTTTATTTAGTACACATATTCTCTCAGAAGCAGAGCAAGTGTGTAATAACGTGGTCATCATCAATCAGGGGCATATTGTGGCACAGGGCAACCCTGTTGATCTGCGCGTTGAATTGGAGCGTGGCGGGCGCATCTTTGTGCGTGTTGACGCCAATCTCGAAGATGTGCAACCCATTATTGCCAGCGCTGATGGTGTTGCCAGCGTAGACATTGAAGGCGACCATCTTATCGCCACGCCATCCAGCGCCAATGTAGACCCGCGCCCCGCCATTGCACGGGCATTAATCGAAGCCAATTATGACCTCGTAGAGTTGCGCCCGCTGGCTGTGCGATTGGAAGAAATCTTCCTTGAAGTGACCCAACGTCAAGTGCAACATCCTGAAGAAGAACCAGAAGCGGAGGTGGTCGGATGAGAGCAGTATGGGCTGTGTATAAACGGGAACTAGCACTATATTTCCGCTCGCCAATCGCGTATGGCGTCGCTTTTGCCTTGCTTCTATTTATCGGCTTACTATTCACATCAAATGTATCTGCGGGTAATGGGCAAGCACCCGCCACCTTTTTGAACATTGCGCCAGAACTCCTCTCTTTTCTCACATTTCTTGTTGCTCCCCTCTTGACCATGCGCTTACTCAGTGAAGAAGCGCGTGAAGGTACGTTGGAAGTGCTGATGACGCTGCCTATGCGAGAGTTGCAATTTGTGCTGGGTAAATTCCTAGCCGTGTGGAGCTACTACACATTGTTACTTGCGATTATGTTGATTTACCCCATTTTGCTCTCCACGGTGGGCATCCTGGATACTGGCCAGTTGGTTGGCTCTTATCTGGGGGCTTGGCTATATGGCGGGGCAATGTTAGCGGTATGTCTCATTTGGTCGGCCCTATTCGAAGACCAAATAGTTGCAGCATTTTTAGGTGCGGCATCTGTGCTTGTTCTATTTTTGGCGGAATCCGCCGCTATCTGGGCGGCCAATCAAGGCATTCTCAGCGGGACAGCGGACTTTATCCGCGAGTTCAGCCTTTCGGCACATTACCAATCAACATTGGCGCAGGGTGTTTTGCGGGCTGAAGACATTCTTTACTTTGTTCTGCTGATTGTCGCCGCTATTTTCATCACGGTTCGTATTGTTGAAATTCGGCGCTGGAGGGCTTAACCATGAATGAGCATCAAGATATGCAACCTAATGAAGAACTAGAGGCGTTTATCCCACCCTCTTACATGTTGGTTGTTGCAGCATTGGGGTTAGTGATTGCGCTATTCGTCGCCCTCACCCAACAGGAATTTAGCGTTATTGGTTGGGGCGGCCTGGGCATTGCAGTCTTAGGGTTTGTCGCTTGGGCATTGATGGCGCCAGACCAACTACGTGCTGCACTGACTGGCCGTACAGCGCAATACGGTGGTACAGCAGTACTTGTCACTGTTGTGTTTTTGGTGGCGCTCATTGCCCTTTACGCCGTAGTGAAGCAGCAGGGATGGCGCGTCGCGCTCTCTAATAACCAAGCCTTCACCTTGACTGAAGAAGCACGTAATGTGATTGAAGCTATGGGGCAAGACCC
>DAOTWU010000570.1:0-2389 GCA_034435735.1 Anaerolineae bacterium
GCTCTTCCGAAGCGCAAACAGCTTACCGTACTGACCCTGAGCGTGTGGCGCTTGTGGGGCATAGTATGGGCGGTTGGGCGGCGTTGCTCACCGCAGCAGAGCTACAATCTGTGCCGGCGGTGGCCTCTATTGCGGGGGTGAACTTTGGCGTTTGGGCAGATATGGTTGCTGATGACCCGGCAATGCGTGGGTTTACCGAGCGCTTTATGGAGCAAAACTTAGCCCCCTTATTAGGCGCTAATGCGGAGATGCTGGTTGATGAAATTTTAGAGCATCGTGCCCTATGGAATACGCTTCACATGGTTGATAAATTAGCCAAACGCCCTGTATTGCTGGTGGCTGGACGCTATGATGTTGATGTTAGCCCCCATCTGTTTCACTTCCCTCTGGTAGAAGCCTTGGAGCAAGAAGGCGCGCAACAGCTTTCCCATCATCTATTGGATAGCGATCACGCTTTCAGCAATCGCCGCATTGCGCTGGCACGCCTCTTGCTAGAGTGGTTGAACCAATCACTATAATCAATGACACCAATCTGCATGAAATACAGCAAAAGACTTGCCGCTAGCTAGCTCTTTCGGTAATCTTCAATCTGGAAGCGCACGGAACGCGCGTAAAGGAGTGGGCATGTGGATGACTTGCAATCGCGGATAGACGCATTACGCCGTAAACTGGAACAACTGCCAGATGATGAAAGTAGTCGCTTGGAAGCGCTTCGCCAACTGGAGCCAGAAGCGCGAGAATTGCTCAGTGATGCAAAAAACACACCTTTTGAAGCAGCGGCACAGGCGCTTTTTGCGCAATTAGCCCGCCAATCTTCTGCACAGGCGACGACTGCCGCCACTGTGCGTGGGTTGGTGCGGCGTGCCCGCATTCGGATAGAGATAGCTGGCGATGATGAAGATATTGATGAGGCCATTGATATTCTGGCCGAGGCGTTAGCGCTCAATCCCGAAGACAGTGCAGTCATCCAGCTTTTACAAGAGGCTGCTACCCATAATGAGCAAGCTGCCCGCCGTGTGCAGGATTTGTTCAACCGCTATGGTGTAGATATTGCCCCCGCTCCACACGAAGATTTGCCGCCTACTCAGCCCGCTCGTGATAAAGACATCGCACCCTATCCAACATCGGCTGGTTATCCCGCTCCAGAGGCTGAAATTCGTGACCGCCCACAGTCCGATGTGCCTTCTGCACGCCGCCCTGGGCAAGGGCCACTCTATCAAGGTTCGGATATTGACGAAATTCTCTCTGCTTTAACCCAAGCTTATTATGCTGGTGAGTATCAAGAGACGATAGAACTAGCCAATCGCATTTTAGCCCAACAACCAGGCAACCCCACCGCGCTAGAATATCGCCAGAAAGCGGAAGATAATCTTATTCGCGGTGTCGTGCCCGATCATCGCATTCCTTTTGATGCGCGCGTTGCCTATAACCGCGCTAATTCTTTGGTGCGCGCTGGTAATTATGAAGAGGCTGAACGCCTTTACCGCGAAGCCCGCGATTTGGCCGAACGCAGCGGCGTCTTAAGTTGGAAAGATGCTGAACAAGCGCTGCTGGATATTCAAGATTTAGCCCTCGCCCGTGAGTTGCTAAACGAAGGCGATAGGCTCATGGCGGTTGATAATTGGTCAGAGGCCTTGCGCAAGTATGAAGGGGCTTTGCGCGTTGTGCCTAATGACCCACAGGCCGAAGAACGGGTTGAGATGGTGCGTCGGGTTCAGCAAGATGCCGATCAGGTTGCTGTTCAGCTCAATATGCTCGGCGGCTCATTGCAAGAACAAGTAGGGCAACTCCAGCAAATTCGCCAAAGTTTAGCCCGCATCCGCCAGCTTTTACCCAACAGCCAACGCCTAGAAGATTTGCAGGCTGAAGCGGATAATCGCCTGCAGGCCATCAAGCTTCAGTTACAAGACCAAGCACAAGCTGCGTTGGCGCGCGCCCAAAGCTCAACATCGTTAGATGAGCAACTGGACTTGACCAATGAAGCCTTACGCCTGCTAGAAATGGCGGTTGATTTAGACCCTGCGGATACTAAACTCAGTGAACTCATGCAGACTGCCCGCGCCAATGTTGGCGATATGCAGCGGGCGCGCCAAATTATCGAAAGGGCGGCGGCGCTCATCGCCCAGAATTTCGATAATGAGCTAATGCAGGCCCGTACCATGCTCGCCGGTCTGCGTGATTATGTGCAAGATGAACGCTACCGTATGATTGTCAGCGATTTGCTTGCCCGCTACATTGAACGGGCAGAATATGCTCTTGCCGATGGGAACATTAGTGAGGCAGAAACATGGCTTACTGCTCTGCGTGAAGAGCCATTCCGCATTTTGGGGCGGCGTGCTGAATTGCAACGCCTGGAAAATGCCATCCGTCGCCAGCGGACACGCGGGCG
>DAOTWU010000571.1:0-7692 GCA_034435735.1 Anaerolineae bacterium
CTTTCTAGAGTGACGATATTGGTCAGTACCACCCAAATAGCCGCCATTGGCAATGCGATAATCGCGCGTGTGAACATAGTTCAACCTCCCACTAATCCAACTGCTTGGATGTAAATTTCTGGTGTATTGATTTGCTGTACGGTTTCCATTGCAACCTGTACTAATGGCGATGCGAAGATGCCCAGCATCACACAGGCGCTGATGAGTAATGCAGGTGCGATGAGGCTATCACCCCCGCTTTCCTTTTGCGCTACGGTTGTTGTTTCTGGTTGGCGCTGGAAGATGAGTTGCCAAGCGCGCATCATGTAAAGCAGGGTGATGATGCCGCCACCAATAGCCAGCGCCAATGTGCCGTATTCCTGTGCTTCTAGGCCGCTGCGTGCCAAAATGTATTTACTTATGAACCCATTCATTGGGGGTAGTCCCGCCAGCGCTAGCCCGCCGATGAAAAATAGCCCGCCAGTAATCGTTGGTGTATAGTGCCCCGCGCCAACAATATCCTTGAATATGGCGGTTTTGGTTTTGGTATGGCTGGCGACGACACCTACCAGCATTAACAATGCTGATTTAATGAATGCGTGATTGAAGGCATAGATAATGGCAGCTGCTAATGCTAGCGGCGTTCCCCAGCCAATACCAACCAGAATAAACCCAATCTGTCCAAAGGTGGAATAAGCCAGCATTCGCTTAGCGTTGTATGTGCGTAACGCTCCCAAACTGCCGAAGAAAATGCCGATAAGCCCCAGAATAATCAGCCAGGCTTCTATTGTGTGCGATTCTTCGTTGAATAGCAGTGTTAGCATCCGCAGAATACCGTAGATGCCGATTTTGACCACTACCGATGACAGCATAGCGCTCACTGGCGTTGGGGCGGTGGTATGGAAATCTGGTTGCCAAAAGTGGAACGGAAAAACCGCACTTTTCAGCAAAAAGGCACACATCAACATGACTGTAGCTGCCCGCGCTAGAAGTGGGCGCTCGCCACTCGCCAGTACCTGCGCCATATCCGCCATGTTGAGCGTGCCGAAGGTAGCATATAGCGCGGCAACACCGAGTAATAGGAACAGTGTGCCCATAGCGCTGATGAAGAGATATTTCAGTGCTGCTTCTAAGCCATAACGGTCATCAGAAATTGAGACTAGTGCCACTGAACTCAGCACGGTGACCTCTAAAAAGACGAACAATGTGAAGATGTCACCAGTTTGCAATGCCCCATGAATGCCTGTTGACATGGTTAAAAACAGGGGGACAAATACCGCTTGTTGACCACATTTATCTTTGAACCAGAACACATAAATGATGCCACCTAGCAACACAATAGATGTCATCACAGTGAAGAGTGCCGCCAGCATATCGCTAACCAGTACAATGCCATAAGGTGGAGACCAACCGCCCAAGCGATAGGTTTGCGGCCCTTCTTGCAGGTTATAGGCCATCAAGCCAACGCTGCATAGTACGGTGAAGAACATGGCGAACAGGGCGATATAACGCTGTAAGCGATTGCTGCGGCGTGCGGTTAGGCTAAGGCCAGCGCCCACTAAGGGGATGAAGACAACGCCAATTAGTAACGGGTTATTCATCGTCACCCTTACCCCTTCAGCTCACTGACTTCGTCAGAATCCAATGTGCCATAGCGCTTTGATGCGGTATTAATCATGCCCAAAAGTAGCGCATATGAGCCAAATCCAACCACAACAGCTGTCAAAATGAGTGCTTGAACTAACGGGTCACTCACTTGTCCATGAGCTGCTTGCTCGGTATAGGGTGGCACTTCACCGTCGTAAGCGCCAACCGCCAAATAGAACAGGTTGACTGCGGTGAACAGAATGCCAAAGCCCATCGCTGCCTTGAGTAAATCTCGGCGGAGAAGCTGGAATACTCCTATGCCAAAGAGAATGCCTGTTGCTAGTGCGAATAGAATATCCATGCTATGTCTCCACGATGTGTTCAGGTTGACGCAATGTGTTAGGTTTGGGTGCTTGATGATGGCCGTTGCTTTGTGCCAATGTTACTGGTTCTGCTGCGGTGTCACGAATGTCTTGCGGGTAGGCTATGGCTTCTAATATCGCCCCTACGCCACCAAATACAGTTAATGCAATGGCCAGCTCATAAATGAGCGCTGTACCCAAATGGACGCCAGTAAAGCTAAAGTCAATATGCGCTAGATATAAAAAGGGCTTGCCAAATAACATAGGGATAAACGCATTCCCCAAAGCTAGCACCCACCCCATGTTTAAGAAGCGCAAGGACTTTAACCATGGCAATTGTTGCCGCACGTCATCATAGCCCATAACGACGTAATACAGGGCAATACCCAAGCCAGCCACTACTCCGCCAGTAAAGCCATCGCCAGGGGCTTCACCACCGAAGAGAATATGCGAGATGGCCACAAGGAATGAAACCGGCAACACCGCTGAGGCTACTGTCCGCGTAAATGGCGTTCTCATACGTGCTAACAGTGTCTCTACTGGCTGTGTCTTTGGGGATGCCACTTTGTTGCGGTTGAGCGTTAGCAACGCAGACAGCCCCAATGCTGCCACGCCGAACACAGTGATTTCAACAAGCGTGTCCATTCCTCTAAAGTCGGTCACAATCGCGCCGACAATATCATGAACGCCCGTTTCTTCTGTGTGCGCGATATGCCACTCAGCGATAGTGTCGCGTGTGGGGCGGTTTGCAACGGCGATGAGCGCAAATACTGTGACCGCCGCGCCCACCGTAATGGCGATAATGGCGTCCCGCAATGGCCCTATACCTGTATGGGTGTGCCATAAGCGCTGCATCACTTGTTGGCGTTTTTGTGTGCTTGTGCGGCTCAGTATGATGATAATCATGACCGTTGCTAGTGTTTCGATGAGGAATTGTACTAAAGCCACATCTGGCGCAGGCTCTAGCAGGAAAATTGCACCGACAGCATATCCCATCACACCTAAAGATAAGGCAGCTAAAAGATGGTTGCGCACAAAAACCGAGAACAGTGCCGCGCCTATCGCTAAAATGAGTAAGGTTATATCCAGCACGGTTGTTAAAGTGAGCGTTAACTCTTGCCCGAAAAGGTGATTACTTTGAGCCGTATCTGGTAGGACACGCAACCCTAAAATCAGCGCCACAACACCCAATACTGTAATGAGGTAATAGCGTAACCAACCGTTTTGAACCTTTAATGCGCGGTCGCCGAGCCAATCGAGGCTGGCCATAGCTGCTTGATAGAATGTTGCCGCTGATGGCAGGCGAAGTGTTGGAATGGAAACTTTTTCCCGCAAGATAAAACCAACAACACCAGCACTCAGCGCCGCAAGACTAATCAAGAACAGTGGCGTTATTCCCTCGAATAAGTGAATGCTGATATGCTTGCCTGTCACGGCTTCTAGCAATGGCGTGAGAGCGCTTTCAGCGAGCACCCCTAGTGACAGTGACCCAACTGCCAACACTGCTGGAGCGATGAGTATAGTGCGGGGCAGGGGATGCCAGTGAACTTCATGTTTTGCTGGTCGTATGAATATGTTATAGGTGATGATGAGCGCTGCAATCACATTGAAGACGGCGCTTATTGCGACGATGGCAACGCCCCAAGCAGCCCACTCGCTCACTGCTTCGAGCATGGCTTCTTTTGCCAAAAAGCCGAAGAAGAAGGGGACGCCCGCTAACGATAATGCCGAGACAAATGTCACAACACCTAGTGCGCGGTCTTTGCGCCAAAGGCCACCTAAACGGTCAATCAGGCGTGTGCCTGCTGCATGGTCAATTGCACCGACAATGAGAAAGAGTGCCGCTTTATAACAGGCATGCGCCAGAATACCAATGAGTGCGGCTTTATAGCCCGCGCCATGTGGTAAACCCAGTAATGCCACTAGTGCGCCCAATTGCGAAACGGTGGAGTAGGCCAACAGTCCTTTAAGGTCGCGCTGGCGAATGGCGAAAATAGCTCCCAGTAACATAGTCATCAGCCCAAAGCCGACCAGTGCTGCTGTCCATAATGGGCTATCGCCTAAAACAGGGGATAGTCGCGCCAGTAGATAAATACCCGCCTTAACCATGGTGGCAGAGTGGAGGAATGCGCTGGCTGGTGTTGGAGCTGCCATCGCGCCCGGTAGCCAAAAATGGAATGGCATCTGCGCGCTTTTAGTAAATGCCCCGCCTAGTATCAATAGTAGAATTACGGGATACCATGCATGCTCTGCCAGCGAGGTTTCTAATATGGTCGACAATTCCAATGAAAAACCCGCGCCACTGGCATAACCCAGCAACAATAACCCGCCGAGTAGTGCCAGCCCGCCCGCGCCTGTAATCATTAGCGCCTGCAATGCGCCACTGCGTGCTGATGCGTCTTTTTTGCCTTTGAAGCCAATGAGCAAAAATGAGGTGATACTCGTCAGTTCCCACATGATGAACATGGTGAGCAAATTGCCCGCCAGAACAACGCCCAGCATCGCTCCGCAAAAGACGAGAAGATTGCTATTGAATCGTCCCGCTTCTATGCGTTCATCGAAATAATCGCCGCTGTACCAGAAAATCAGTGCCCCAACGCCAGTGATAATCAAGGCGAAAAACAGCGATAGCCCATCCAAATACAAATTGAACGAGATGCCGAGCATATCCAGCCAAGGGATGACTTGTGTTAACCCGCCGTCATGCGGTAGAAGGGGGATTGCTTGAAGTAAGTAGACGAATAATCCGCCCATTGTCAAGCTAATCAATAATGCTTGTAACCGCCTAGACAATTTTTGTCGTGACGGTTCTACCAATAACATAATTGCCAATAGAAAAGGTATTGCAGGAATGATGATGAGGTTCATAGAAACGGTTTCGATTGAGATTGACTTATTACACTAACACAGTATATCAGCCTTGCACATCGCAATTATTTAGCGATACCCCCAAATTTTCGGGGTGTTTTTGTGATAAAGTACACAACTGAACAGTTTTTATTGTGTATTTATGCGCTATAGATTGTGTATTTTCACCAGTTGGCGAGTGTTTTGACCCATATGACAGTTAGGAGATAAGGGGATTATTTGCCTTATTCATCGTGTATAATCCTCGGAGAATTGACCAGTGGAAGGCGGTGGAATTAATGAGACGACACCTTGTTTTGGCCATTAGTTTGTGTTTCATGCTGGCGTTGTTATTGCCCGCTTCTGCACAACAAGACGCAGAACCAACGCAGACAGCAGAAGCGGTTAATCTTGTGGTGTGGTGGCCGGATGCTTTAGCTCCTTTGGGCGATAGTGAGGTTGATGAAACAATAGCCGACCTTATTGCCGAGTTTGAAGCGACTGAAACAGATGTCACGATTACATTCCGTCGTAAAACTTTGAATGACCCCGGCGGTATTATGCCGACTTTGCGCACGGGTAGTGCAATTGCCCCTGGCGCTTTGCCTGATGTCACGATTTTGCGCCGTGAAGAGATGATTTTAGCCGAACAGTTGGGGCTTATTCGTCCGTTAGAGGGGCTTATTCCCGCTTCTATAATCGCCGACTTAGGGCAAGTCTTACCATTGGGGCAGGTTGATAATGAATTATACGGGCTGCCACTGTTGCTCAATATGCGCCATCTTGTTTACCGTAGCTCAGATACACCATTAGTACAGTGGAGCTTTGATGATGTTTTGGCATTGGGCGAACCCCTTGCATTTCCTGCCAATCGGGCTACAGGCATTTCTGATATGTTCTTTGCCCAGTATCTGGATGCTGGTGGAGCAGTGAGCTTATCAGGCGAGTTGGTTTTTAATGAAGAAGCCCTACTAACCGTTTTAACCTTTTATGAGCAAGCCAGAGAAAATGGTCTGATTAGCGATGCGGTGCAGGGCTATAGCAGCATGGCGGACTATTTACCATTGTTATCAGACGGCTCGTTGAATGTTGCGGTGGTCGATACGACAGCCTATTTACAATTGGCTTCCCAGTCGCCTGATTTGCGTGTGGCGTCGCTGCCGGTGGCTTCCGGTCAACCAACTGCTATATTAGGCGGGTGGATGTGGGCTATGGTCACCCGTGACGAAGCCCGTCAGGCATTGGTGTCTCGTTTCATCACCTTTATGTCTCAGCCAGAGCAACAAGTGCGCTATGCCAATGCCATTCAACGTATGCCCGCCCGTCCCGCTGCTCTGCGTGATTGGGTGACGCAAGATGCGCGGTATAACAATCTGGTGACTTTATTAGACCATACAGTTTTGCCGCTGCCGGAATCTTCTGGTGGTGCGCTTGTACGGGTATTGCAAAATGCGCTGATGCAAGTGCTTTCTGGTCAAAAGACTGCAGAAGAAGCTGTGGCAGAGGTTGCCACGCAGGTTGGTCAATAAACAAATCGCCCCACATAATTGTGGGGCTTGATGATTAGAATTTCTTTTCATAGAAGCGGTGAGTTTTGTAAATCCTGCCGCCAAATGAACTGAGAATGTTTAATAACTCGTTCGTCTCTAAAATCCAACTGGCGTCTAGCCATTGATAGCGTTGGTGGGGCCAGATTGCTTTGACTGTGGCGTAGTACAGGGCAATATCAATCCCCTTATCGCGATGCTCTTCTACAACTCCCATCAATGGCGTGCGCATACCAGTGATAACAGGGCGTAATTTCCAGTACCAAAGTGCCTTGGCCATTGACCACAATTCAGGCACGCCTGGGCGCGGGTAAACGCGGTGCAGCACTTCGTTGAGGTCTGGCACAGAGAGCATGAAACCAACAGGTTCACCATCAATCTCTGCGAAGAAAGCGAAATCAGGGTCTAAAAACATGCTTAAGCTCTCTACCATCGCATCAAGTTCCGCTTCTGTCATGGGGACAAAGCCCCAGTTTTTCTCCCATGCGCGATTATAAATCTCTTTGAATAGTTCAAACTCGCGTTTTTTCTGACGGCGATTGAACGGGCGGATAACCGCGCCACTGCGCCGCTGCAACCGCTCTGTAATTTTCCCTGCTCGTTCGATTGTATTGGCTTTAACGAGGGCTTCACGCTCAAAAATAACGCTGTGAACATCCATCGCCTTGCCGAAACCAGCACCTTCTACCAATTGTTGGTAATAAGGCGGGTTATAGGGCATGAGCAACACCGGACGGGTGAAACCATCAATCAATAATCCAACTTCTTCTAATGTTGTGAAGCTAGCTGGCCCACGAATGGCGTCATATCCTCTATCACGCACCCAACTTGTGGCGGTGTCTAATAGAGCAGTAGCGGCCTCTTGGTCATCATAAACTTCAAACATGCCGAACCAGCCGATATGCTCCTCATGAAATTCGTTGTGACGATGGTTGATATGGGCGGAGATAGTACCAACGATTTTATCGCCGCGCCACGCTGTGAAGTATTCGCCTTCCATGTATTGCCATGCGGGATTTTTGGACTTGTCGAGCTGTTCACGTCGCAACGATAGCAACGGCGGCACCCAGTTCGGGTCTCCTTGATAAAGTTGCCAGGGGAAGCGGAAAAAAGCATCTAAGTCCGATTTGTTTTCTACCTTGCGAATTTCGACGGGAGCAGACATGTATAACCTCGTTTCTATTTGTTGATAACTTCAGTAATTATTTTCTCGAAAAAACCTTGACAGAATAGGCTCACTTTTGCTACTATGTTGCGCAGCATTCCACAGTAGCTCAACGGCAGAGCAACCGGCTGTTAACCGGTAGGTTCCTGGTTCGAATCCAGGCTGTGGAGCACAAGCCTCGCATCGCGGGGCTTTTTTGTTTCTA
>DAOTWU010000572.1:0-7285 GCA_034435735.1 Anaerolineae bacterium
GTTTTAAGGACTGGCGTCCTTAAAAATCCTATTGGAGATATGAACAAACTCGGCGCTAGGATGAACTGTCGCAATAATTCATCCCCAGCGCCAAGTGCATCCTTATTCTATTTTGCGAACGTTTTGCATTCGCGGAATGGGGTCGAGGGGACTTCGTTCCCTCGTGGGAGCGCGAGGGTGAAACCCTCGCAATCTTTTGCTAATCCCTCGCCTATGGGGCAGCGCCCCACAATGCACTTCTTTCGCCAGTTATAAAGGAGGCTCCCCCTCGCCCATCTTTTTACCTGCTTCATCTCAACATTCTCAAATACGAAATGGTATATAATAGGTTAGAAATACCGTTTGGGGGCTATGGTTCTGGGGTTACAGCGTTACATCGACAACGCACTATACACAGCCGCACCCTCCCCCATAATCCCGATAAATAACAAAAGGTGATGATACTATGTCTGAATTTGTTGCGACGATTACTGGCATCCCTTCCCTATCTTATGTCAATGCCCGTACTGGGCCAGGCACAAACAACGGTAAAATAGGCAAAATCGACAAAGGCGCTAGTGGCCTCAAAGTGCTAGCGGTAGAACCCGACCAACAAGGTAAGGGCTTCAACGGCAAAACTTACCAATGGTTTAAGCTCCAAACGCCCTTAGGGCCGGCATGGGTGCGTGATGACCTCATCACCGTTCAGGGCGATGGCGGCCAATTCGGCTATGACAACATCAGCACGCCCACCCTCGCCTTCGACCTCAAGCGTGGCGCACCTAAAGCCCCCGCTGCCCCTGCAGCAGAGCCAGCCAAAGCCGCCAGCAGCAGCGCCGCCGTGCTCCCCCCGCTGCCCGATGAAGAACCCCAGAAACCCGCCGAAACCAAAGCGCCCGAACAGCAAAAAGCGCCCGAAGCGCCACCTGTCCCCGATGACAAAGCCGCAGCGGATAGCGCCCCAGTGCCAGACGGCAAGGAATACGTCGCCAAACGCAAGGGCGAACCCATCCTCATCAGCATGGCGCAAAACGGCAGCAACGCTCGCCCTGGTCCCGGCACAGCCAGCGGCAATCCGGTCTTCAAACTGCCCTACAAAGCGCAAGCCAAAATTAAAGGCGCCGCCAAAGACCCCGCCGATAATCGCTTCCACTGGTATCAAATTGAATACAACGGCCAGACAGGTTGGGTGCGCGAAGACTACCAGCGCCTCATCAGTGGCTTTGAGCAGTTCGGCGTGCAGGCGGAAGACCTCTACCCCGCCCCAACCGAAAACACATGGTGGGTGCGCGATTACAACTATGGCGACCTCTATAACAGCAGCGCACACGAACACTGGGGCTGGGATTTGGGCGGCAACATTGGCGAGCCAATTATGTGCGGCCCCCACGGCGGCACGGTGGTGAAAGCCGCCACTTGCTCCGCCTGTGGGCCGGAGGGGCGCAGTTCTGTACAGGCGGGTTACCCTGTCGGTGATTCCCGCATTTGGAATGACCCTAACTGGAACTACGGCCTCGGCCATTTCGTCATCATTCGCTATGACCACGACATGCTGCCCGATTCCACCAAGCAATATCTGGCGCAAAAGGGCTTCAGCGGTGCGCACATGTTCGTCATGTATGCCCACCTCTCCAGCTTCAGCGTTCAAACTGGCCAAACACTTGGGCCATACGATAAATTCGCCAAGTTGGGCAACAGCGGCAACAGTAGCGGCCCCCACCTACATCTTGAAGTTCGCGCCGGTACGAACCGCGAGGCCACATGGGCGAGCATTAAAAACGGCCTCATGACGCCCGCTGTGCTATTCCTGCGGTAGGTGTGCCATGAGCGAAAGACGTTTCCAAGCAACCATCACTGGCATCCCCAGCCGCGACACGGTCAACGTACGTTCGGGGGCAGGCACAACCTTTGACCAAACATTCCAAGTGCCCAAAGGCATGAGCGGGCTAGAAATTCTGGAAGTGCAGCCAGATGTCAACGGGCGCGAAAAAGACGGCAAAACCTACCAATGGTTTAAGTTGCAGTTTCACGGCGGCGCGACTGGTTGGGTGCGCGATGACCTCATCACTGTAGAGGGCGACGGCACACGCTTCGGCTATCCCAATTTGGGCACAACAGCCTCCCTCGCCTTCGATCTCACACGTGGCGATACCACTCCACCCGCAACAGCAGCCACCGCACAAGGGGCTAGCCCTGCCCCACCCGCCACAACCACGACCAGCTTCACCGCCACCCTCAGCGGCAGCGCGGCCTTAGATTACATTAACGCCCGCCCAGAACCCGGCACGCATAAAGACCCAGTTGGCAAGCTGGATAAAGGCCTCAGCGGGTTAAAAGTGCTAGACGTTCAGCCAGATGTGAACGGGCGCGAGAAAAATGGCAAGGTGTACCAGTGGTTCAAGCTCCAGACATCATTGGGCGATGTGTGGGTGCGCGATGACCTCGTCACCGTTCAGGGCGATGGCACGCCGTTCGACTATCCCAATTTGGGCACAAATGCCGTGCTGGCGATTGACCTCACACGTGGCGACACCACCCCACCCGCAACTGCGGCACAGGTCACCATCACCACCAGCGAAAAGCCGCCCGAACAGCACAAAACAGACGGCGCGCCCAGCCAAAGCGAAAAGCCACAAGGCGCGCCAGCACAATCATCTGGCGCAACAGTGGACAGTGTCGAACGGGTGAAAAAGGCCTCGTTCCTCATCACCGCCACCTTTGAAGGCAGTGGCTACGCCGCCTATAACAACTACGATGCTGGCATCGTTAGCTATGGCCTGATACAGTTCACCCTCGCCGCTGGCAGCTTGGGCACGGTAATCGAGAAGTACCTCAATGCTTCCCAAAGCGAAACCGCCAAAGCGCTACAAGCCTACTGGTCTCGCGTCCAACAGCGCGACCCGTCACTGCGCAACGATGGCCGCTTCAAAGAATTGCTCATCGCCGCCGCCAGCGAGCCAGAGATGCAAAAAGCGCAGGACGAAGTGGCCACCATCAAATACTGGAACGCCGTCATGAGCGGCTATATCGAACCGCGCGGCCTAAAAACGCCGTTAGCGTGGGCGCTCCTCTTCGATATGGGCGTCAACTTCGGTACTGGGCACGGCTTCGTCCGCTTAGCAGAAGAGCAGCTAGGCGTGCCCAAACGCTCCCGCCCCGGCGAGAACGGTATCACTGAAGAGCAACTCATCACCCGCGTGGCAGAGCTGCGCAAAAAATCCCACGACGCACAGGCGGAGCGCGATAACCTGCCCGGCCTCAAAGTGCGTGGCGATTTCTGGATGAAGCTCATCCAACAAGGCGACTGGGGGCTACAAGGCGATAGTAACGGCAATATCAACGTGAAAGGCCGCCTCATCCAAGTTCGTAACCTATGAGGTTGCGCCATCATGCCCCATGATTGGGGGCTATGACAAATTGCTATAATGCATCATGTATAAGGTCACTTCTTGCACGACGATTGACAAGAAGTGGCCTTTTCACTTCACAATTCGTTTACTTTGCACAAGCATTTTCAAGTGAAATAGTTTGTTTTGAGACTAAAAAATTGCTAAATTAAGAGCGGTGGTTTTCGACGGAGATGCAGAATTTGTTGAGCATCGCCCGTTAAATGTTATAAGTTAAACGTTTTAGTCTCTCGGAGGGACGCATGTTTACACGCAAAAGTTTGAGCTTATTCCTCGTGCTCATCTTTGTGCTGATGCTCGGCGTGAGCGTTCAAGCACAAGATGACCTCGTCTTCCCCATCGGCGAAGATGATCGCTTCCATTGGGAAGACCTAGACCGCTTCTCCGAAATGGATCTCAGCGGCCAAGAAGTCACCGTCTTCGGTCCCTGGCTTGGCCCCGATGAAGAATTAGTTACCAGCATTTTCGCTTACTTCGAACACGCAACCGGCGCCGATGTTGTCTACGCTGGTTCTGACAGCTTCGAGCAGCAAATTGTCATCGACATTCAGGGCGGCAGCCCCCCGAACCTCGCGGTCTTCCCGCAGCCGGGTCTGGCCGCTGATATGGCCGCCAATGGTAGCCTCGTCCCGCTTGGCGACGACATGCGCGACTGGGTACTGGAAAACTACGCTGCTGGCCAATCATGGGTGGATCTTGGCACCTATCCTGATGAGAACGGCGACCCGCAGTTCTATGGCTTCTTCTACAAAGTAGACCTGAAGAGCCTCGTTTGGTACGTCCCCGATAACTTCGAGGATGCCGGCTACGAAGTCCCCACCACCATGGAAGACCTCATCGCCCTTAGCGAGCAAATCGTGGAAGATGGCGGCACACCTTGGTGCATCGGCCTCGGCAGCGGCGACGCCACCGGCTGGCCTGCTACCGACTGGGTGGAAGACCTGATGCTGCGCCTGCATCCGCCTGAGGTTTACGATGCTTGGGTTACCAACGAACTGCCCTTCAACAGCCCAGAAGTGATCGAAGCTATCGAACTCTTCGGCTCCTTCGCCAAGAACGATGACTGGGTTGCTGGCGGTAGCGCCGCGGTTGCTTCCACCGACTTCCGCGATAGCCCCGCTGGTCTGTTCACCGTTCCGCCACAGTGCTACATGCACCGTCAAGCCAGCTTCATCCCCAGCTTCTTCCCAGAAGGCACCGAACTCGGCGTGGATGCAGACTTCTTCTACTTCCCGCCATTTGCTGAGAAAGACCTCGGCAATCCGGTACTCGGCGCTGGCACCCTGTGGGCAATCACCGAAGACAGCGAAGCCACCCGCGCGCTGCTGGACTTCCTGACCACCCCGCTGGCCAACGAGCTGTGGATGGCGCAAAGCGGCTTCCTCACCCCGCACCTCGGCGTGAACCTCGATGCTTACGCCAACGACACCCTGCGTAAGCAAGGTGAAATCCTGCTGAACGCCACCACCTTCCGCTTCGATGGTTCAGACCTGATGCCGGGCGCGATTGGCGCTGGCGCGTTCTGGACTGGTATGGTGGACTACGTCAGCGGCGCGAGTGCAGAAGAAGTTGCCGACGCAATTCAAGCTGCATGGGACGCTATTAAAGAAGACTAACTCTTCTACTGAGTAGTGACGCTTTGCAACGGGGTGGCTTGGCGGTCACCCCGTTGTCATATCCAACTCGGTTGAGCATGGCCGAAAACGACCGAAGTAGACGGAGGTCACAATGGAAGGACAAATTCTAGAGGCAATTGTCGCAATTGTGGTCGGCATTGCAGCTGTCGCCCTATATTACGTCGGGTCGAACTGGCTGCTCGACCGGGTATTTGCCGACCGCGTCGCCCCAGATGGCACGGTGATTAAAGCGTATGACCGCCTGCGAGAGCGTATTCGCCCGTGGCTATTCGTGGGGCCTGCCCTATTCTTGCTGGGCTTATATCTCGTTTATCCCGCAATTCAAACTTTCATTCTCAGCTTCTATAACTCCAACGCCGAACGTTTCGTTGGTCTATCCAACTATGAATGGGCTATCAACGATCCCGAGTTCACCCAAGCCGTTGGCAACAACGTCCTATGGTTGATGATTGTGCCCTTCACCAGCACCGCGCTGGGGCTGCTCATCGCCGTCCTTGCCGACCGCGTGCGCTGGGGGTCAATTGCTAAATCGCTCATCTTCATGCCGATGGCGATTTCCTTCGTTGGCGCTAGCGTCATCTGGAAGTTCGTCTATGACTTTCGTGGGCCGGGCAACCCGCAAATCGGCGTCTTGAATGCCATTGTTGTCGCCCTAGGTGGAGAGCCACAAGCCTGGATGACCATCCCCTTCTGGAATAACATCCTGCTCATGGTCATCCTCATCTGGATTCAAACGGGCTTCGCCATGGTCATCCTCTCCGCAGCCTTGCGCGGCGTGCCAGAAGAAACCCTAGAGGCCGCTCGCATCGACGGCGCTGGCGAAGTGCAAATTTTCTTCCGCATCATGATACCGCAAATCATGGGGTCAATTCTCGTCGTCTGGACGACCATCACCATCGTTGTGCTCAAGGTGTTCGATATTGTCTTGGCCATGACCAACGGCCAATGGGATACCGAAGTGCTGGCCAACCTCATGTATGACTGGATGTTCCGCGGTGGTGGCGACTTTGGGCGTGGTAGCATGATTGCCACCGTCATCATGGTTGCGGTTATCCCGATTATGATTTGGAATATTCGGCGCTTCCGCCAAGAGGAGGAAATGCGATGAACACCCGTATTCCTATTATCAACCTCACCATCGGCGGCTTGTTGGCGCGGCTGTTCCTGCTATTCATCGTGATTGTCTGGACAGTGCCAACGTTTGGCCTGTTTGTCAGCTCCCTGCGCGATAAAGACCAGCTCATCATCAGCGGTTGGTGGACGGCCTTCCAGACGACACAGCGCAACGAACAAGGTCGCACCGCCCCCGCCTCCGAACAAATAGAGCGCGATGGCCTCTATGTCATCGAAGGCTCAATCTTTGAAGACGGCGCGAATAAGAGCATCGTCACCTATGGCGGTGGCTTCCTGCCGGGAGAAATCACCGACTACCAAGCGGGCGAAACCATCACCACTGATGAAGGGTGGAGCTTCACGCTCAATAGTGACGGCACCTATGTGCTCACCTCGTCCGAACCATTCGATTTTGAACGTGGCAAACGCTTCTTCTATGTCGCGGAAATTCCGCCAACCTTCACATTCAAGAACTATGAAGAAGTCCTCAATGCCGAAGGGCTGGGGCAATCGTTCATCAACACCTTCACCGTCACCATCCCATCCACCATTATCCCGATTGGCATCGCCGCCTTCGCGGCCTATGCTTTCTCGTGGATGGAATTCCCCGGGCGGCGCTGGCTCTTCTATATCGTTGTGGGCTTGCTCGTTGTGCCGCTACAAATGGCGCTCATCCCGCTCTTGCGCATCTATAACACCATCGGCATCGCCAAAACTTACCCCGGCATCTGGCTGGCGCACACCGGCTTTGGCCTGCCGCTCGCCATTTACCTGCTACGCAACTACATCGGCAGCCTACCGCGAGAAATCATCGAATCCGCCAAAATTGACGGCGCAACCCATTTCCAAATTTTCGTGCGCCTCATCCTGCCGCTCTCTGTGCCGGCACTGGCGGCCTTCGCCATCTTCCAATTCCTGTGGGTATGGAACGACCTGCTGGTTGCGCTCGTCTTCTTGGGCAAGCGCCCCGATCAAATCGTCATGACTTCAAAATTGCGCGAGCTACTCGGCTCTCGTGGCGATAACTGGGAAATCCTCACCAGCAGCGCCTTCATCTCCATCTCCGTGCCGCTACTCGTCTTCTTCAGCTTGCAACGCTATTTCGTGCGTGGCTTGCTGGGTGGCTCGGTCAAAGGTGGCTGATACGAA